>CAYVUF010000030.1:0-13536 GCA_964454605.1 uncultured Bacteroides sp. | reverse complement strand
TATTATCTCATGTGTCTAAATACATTTTAAGGCACTCTGTTATTGAGCGCTTACGTTGGAAAAGGGAAGACCTTTTCCGCAGATTTTGCAAGAATTTAGAGATTGGTGTGGAGAAGATTATATTTTTTGTACCTGGGGACCTCTTGATTTGGTGGAACTTCAGAGAAATATCAGATATTACAATTTGGAACCATTAGCGGATAGACCTTTTAAGTTTCTGGATGTGCAGAAACTTTTCAGCATTGCATGCGAAGATAGAAAATCCAGAAGAACACTGGAATATGCAATTGATTTTCTGAAAATAGAGAAAGATATTCCTTTTCATAGAGCATTTAGTGATGCTTACTATACTGCAAAGATTCTGGCCGGATTGGATGAGAAAGTTTTAGAAAACTATTCTTTTGATGTTTTTCATATTCCTGCCGAAAAAAAAGATGAGGTATATGTTATATTCGATACCTATTCCAAATATATTTCCAGAGGATTTGAAGACAAATTGGCAGCTATGAGTGATAAGAAAGTTGTCAGTACAAAATGTTATTTATGCCACAAAAATCTGAGAAAGAAAATTAGGTGGTTTTCACCCAATGGAAAACACTATTATAGCGTTTCTTATTGTGAGAATCATGGCTATATGAAATCCAAGGTACGGATTCGTAAAGCAGAAAATGATAAAATCTACGTCGTAAAAACTGAAAAATTTATTTCAGAAGAAGACGTAGATAATATTCGTGAAAAACAGGAGCGCGCCAAACAGCAGCGAAAGGAAAGGCGCGCAGCTAAAAGTCAAAATCATCGAAGTTAGAACGGATTCGTTCTCTTCGGTGTTTTTTTCTATTAATATGATTTTTTCTGCGGCGGGAATAATCATTGTTAATGATAAGTGCCCGGATGATAAATATGCAGATGATAATAACTGCCAAAATAAGTGTTGCAATCAAAACTTTTTTTACATTAATAAAAATAGTATTTTTTTCAGAAGAAATATCTGTATTGTCATCCTTTTTTAAAGCAGAAGCATCGGTTCCTTCTCCAGAGTTATTATAAAACTGATAGGTATTTATCGTATCTTTTGCAAGATTAACAAAGGCACTTCCTATATAAGTTCCGTTATAAGTGTAATTTATCTGTGCCACATGATTCTCTTCATTGATATTGTAATCAATGGTAGAATCCAGTTTAGAAAAATCAGCCATATTTGGTACAATTACGTAACTATTGGTATCAACGGATAAAATAGGTTTGGAACTGCCAAAAATGTCATTATCAGACTGAAAAAAGTTAACATTATCAATATTATATTTTTCTTCGTTTTCGGAAATATTCAAAATCTGAAAATTCTGAAAACCATAGTCAAACAATTCAACGGTATCTGTAAACTGAGAAGGAGATTCTTCCTTAAAAACGACACAGACTAATTTCATACCGTTTTGTTCTGCACAAGTAACCAAGGTTTGTCTGGCTTCATCTGTATAACCTGTTTTACCGCCTAAGATTCCTTCATACGGAATTTCCTGATTGATTAACTGATGTTTATTTCTGAGATAGAAATCATCTGGCTGGGTTGTTGTCGGTTCAAAATGGTAACGTGTTGTATTCGCTATTTTACACAACATTTCATTTTGAAAAAATTCACAGGAAATCAGAGCAAGGTCATAAGCTGTGGTATAATGATTTTCATCAAAAAGTCCGTTGGAATTTACAAAATGTGAATTTTTACAGCCAAGCTGTGCTGCTTTGTCGTTCATCATCTTGATAAAATTATCAATTGTTCCGCCAACATATTCGGCGGCGGCATTGGCAGCTTCATTAGCAGAACCAACCATGATACCATAAAGGCACTGTTCCAAAGTAATGGCTTCTCCTTCATCCATACCCATATTAGAACCATCTCGGGGTACGGAAAAAACAGCTTCGTGGCTGAAAGTTACCATATCATCCAGACTGCCATTTTCCATAGCAAGAAGACAGGTCAGAATTTTGGTGGTACTGGCAGGATATAATTTTTCATCGATATTTTTGGAATACAAAATGACACCAGTGTTTACATCCATTAAAATAGCAGCTTCTGCACTGATTTCGGGTCCTTCCGGCCAGTTTTCAATTTCATTTGACTGAATAGGGAGTTGTTTTCTTGCTTCTGCTGCTATATTCAGCTCATTTAATGTAGCATCGGCAGCAAAAGAAAAATGGTGGAACATAAAAGAAAATAAAAAAACAGTAAGTAAAGTATAAGATACTGTTTTTTTTCTATGAATAAAATGCATGAATCATCAAAACCTTTCAAAAAGTATTCCTCACTATCATACACTATTTTTTAGTAAAACTGAACATTTTTATTCCAATGCAGACGACTTTTCCAAACCAGCTTTTCTTAAAAGGAAAAATAGTGTAGAATAAAGTCGCAGATAGTAAATAGAAAGTTAAGGATTAGAAAAATGAGATTAAGAAATGTAGCAGGCTCCAGAGAAGTAATTAGTGAGAGTCGATTTGTAGTACAAAATCCAAAAGAGCAGAAAAATCACTGGAAGGAATTATTTGGAAATGAGCATCCTGTTCATATTGAAATTGGAATGGGAAAAGGTCGTTTTATTATGGATATGGCAAGACTGCATCCAGATATAAATTATATTGGAATAGAGAAATATTCCAGTGTACTGATTCGCGGTATTCAGAAGATGGAAACAGAAGAATTGGCGAATCTTTATTTTATCCGTATGGATGCGGAAGAGATAGCAGAAGTGTTTGGACAAGGTGAAGTAGATAAGATTTATTTGAATTTTTCTGACCCATGGCCGAAAGACCGACATGCGAAAAGAAGATTGCCTTCTCGTGAATTTTTATCCAGATATCATGAAATACTAGCAAAAGAAGGAAATTTAGAATTTAAAACCGATAACAAGGATTTATTTACTTTTGCTCTGGAAGAATTAGAGCCAGCAGGATGGAATCTTGATAAAGTAACTTATAACCTTCATCAAGATGCGGCTATGATGGAAGGTAATGTTATGACAGAGTATGAAGAAAAATTTTCTTCTATGGGAAATCCTATTTTTAAATATGTTATTTCAAGATAAAACGTAAGATGCGTAGAAATGGAGAATAAAATGGAATACAAATTTACAACAGCAGATTTTGATAAGGAAGTGCTTGCCAGTGATGTCCCGGTACTGGTTGATTTTTATGCAGACTGGTGTGGTCCCTGCAAAATGATGGCACCTATTGTAGAGAAGCTGTCAGAAAAATATGATGGCAAAGTGAAAATTGGAAAATGTAATGTTGATGAAGAGGGAGAACTTGCCAGAAAATACCATATTATGTCCATTCCAACAATGGTTCTTTTAGTAAATGGTGAAGTGAAGGAAACAATCATGGGTTTAGTTTCCCAGAATGAATTGGAAGAGAAGATAGAAAAAGTGCTGGTTTAAACGCCAGCACTTAATTTTGTATTTTTTTCATCTTTTCCATAAATATATTTCAGAATAATCGGCGTAGAGATAGAAGAAACAAGAATCAGTAAAATGACAGCCGTAAAATAATCGGATGTCAATAAGCCGACAGACAATCCTTTCTGTGCAACAATCAAGGCAACTTCACCTCTTGTCATCATTCCAACACCAATCTTTAAGGAGTCAGAGAAATTATACTTGCATAATTTACTCATCAGACCACAACCCAGAATCTTAGCAAGTAATGCAACCACAACAAAGGCTACACAGAATGCAAATAATTTAGCATTCATACCATCAAAGGAAGTTTTCAGGCCTATGCTTGCAAAGAAAACAGGACCAAAAATCATGTAAGAACTGACATCCATTTTTCGTTCAATGTACTCGGTATCACTTAAACTGCAAAGAACAATACCTGCAACATATGCACCGGTAATATCAGCAATTCCAAAGTATTTTTCTGCAATGTAGGACAGTGCAAAACAAAAAGCAAGACTAACGATAGGGATTCTTCTTGTATGCGGATATCTTTCATCCAGAAAATAAAAAGTTTTATATACCAGAAAACCACCTACAATTGCTACAAAGAAGAAAGCAATTGTTTTTACAATTACCATGGCTGGATTGGAATCCGGATTTTTGAAACCAATCACAAAAGTTAAAACAATAATTCCAATAACATCATCAATAATTGCTGCACTTACAATCGTTGTTCCTACTTTGGTTTTGATTTTACCAAGCTCTTGTAAAGAAGCAACAGTAATACTGACACTGGTTGCTGTCATAATAGTACCGATAAAAACAGCTTTGTAGAAGTTTTCATCGCCCCAGGGTGCAAATCCATAAAATGCCATATAAAGTATGGTTCCAAATACCAAAGGAATAAATACGCCTGCACAGGCAATCAGAAATGCAACTGGTCCTGTTTTTATCAATTCTTTTAAATCCGTATCCAGTCCGGCAGTGAACATCAATAAAATGACACCTACTTCTGCCATCTGGGTAATAAAATCTGTCTGTTGTACCCATCCTAAGAAGCAGGGTCCGATTAACAGACCGGCAATAATTTGTCCAACAACCTGTGGTGCCTTACATTTTCTGGCAATAATACCAAAAGTTTTGGCAAAAAGAATAATAATTGCAAGGTCCCAAAGAATCTCATATGTTTCCATAATTTTCGCCTCCCAAAATAATCATCAACATTAGTTATACTTTTCAAAATAGGAACTGTCAACAAAAATCTATGTTTTTACATTATTATGATAAGACTTTTATAATAAGTGTTTCTTCAGATACAAAAAAAGCCTGAGATGAATCTCAGACTTCACAATGGAGTCGAAGCGACAGGATTTGAACCTGCGACCTCTGCGTCCCGAACGCAGCGCTCTACCAAACTGAGCCACGCTTCGATATACACGAACCAATTAGAATAATACAATATTTCATAGACCTTTGTCAATGATTATAAAGAGAATATTTTACATATTTTTCAAAGATTTTCCAAAGTTTCATCCAATATTGAAAAACAACCTCCATCATGAGTATAATGAAAAAGGAAACCGTAAAATAAAAAGGAAAATGCTTATGATAGAAGAAATTTGTGAAGCAATACAGGAAATGGCAGAGCCGGAATATCAGAAATTTTCTTCCAGATTACTTCCGGGAACAGATAATATTATTGGAGTCCGTATACCGAAGCTGCGGAAATATTCCTCAAAGGTGTTAAAAGAGTATGGACTGGATTATTTGAAAAAAACAGAATGTAAACGCTACATCAATCAAAAGTATGGATATTATGAATATCGGAATATCATCAGCGGAGAGTCGATGGAAGAAATTCTGCTCCAGGGTATGGTTATTGGCAATTTACATGGAAGAAACCGTTTGAAGTATGGACTGAATGAAGAAATGCTTTTTGAAATTATTCGCAGATATGTACCAAAGATTGATAACTGGTCTACCTGTGACAGTTTTTGCGCCGGATTAAAGTATGCAGAAGAGTGTCCAGAATCTATGTGGCATTTTTTAACGGAATATTTGTATGCCAGAAGAGATTTTGATGTACGGTTTGGAATTGTTATGCTGATTGATTACTATATAAAAAGCGAATATCTGGAATTGTTATTTCCTATTTTTAATCAGATAGGAAGTTTTTGCCAGACACAGTATATTTATTCTTCCAAGGGCACAGATTTGTACTATGTACAGATGGCATTAGCCTGGGCAATTTCTATCTGCTTTGTGAAATTTCCGGAAAGAACTATGCAGTATCTGGAAGAAGAGCAGAAGAAACCGGATGTATTAGACGAATTTACTTATCATATGGCTTTGCAGAAGATTACGGAATCAAGACGTGTAGATCCAGAGAGGAAAGAAGTGATAAAAGCCATGAAAAGAACCAGAAAAAGCATGGAAGACTAGATAAAAAATAAATCAAAAAAGTACCATAAAAAAGACAAATTTATCAGATTGTATTTCCACAACATTGCCGCTATACTAATACTAAAATAGAGGAAAGTTTGTGCAATACACAAATTTGGAAAAAGATAAAAAAGTCAGAAAATGACAGAAAGAGAGAAGCTATGAAAAAGGATGTAGAAAAAAGAAATGCAGCAGATAAAAAAATGGAAAATCAGATTGAGAAGTTATTAAAGAAATTAACACTGGATGAAAAAATAGCCATGGTTCATGGAAATGGATTGTTTCAGACTGCTCCGGTAGAAAGATTGGATATTCCGGCACTGAAATGTTCCGATGGACCAATGGGAGTGCGCAAAGAATTTCATAACGAAAGATGGATTCCGGTTGGAAATAATGATGATAATGTTTCCTATATGGCAAGTAATAGTGCATTAGCATCCACATGGAATACAGAACTTGCCTATGAATCTGGCAAAGTGCTTGGAGCAGAGGCAAGGGGTCGTGGTAAAGATGTGATTTTGGCACCGGGCATCAATATCAAAAGAAGTCCTTTGTGCGGCAGAAACTTTGAATATATGAGTGAGGACCCGAAACTTGCAGCAACGTTGGCAGTTCCTTTTATTCAGGGCGTACAGGAAAATGATGTGGCTGCCTGTGTGAAGCATTTTGCCTGCAACGGCCAGGAAACAGACCGTTTGATGGTAGATACAATTGTAGATGACAGAACCTTATATGAGATTTATCTTCCGGCATTTAAAGCAGCAGTGCAGGAAGGAAATTCTTATTCTATCATGGGTGCTTATAATAAATTAAGAGGAGCACACTGTTGTGAAAACAAAGAACTTTTGGATACGATTCTGCGGGACGAATGGGGATATGACGGTACTGTAATCAGTGATTGGGGTGGAGTACATAAAACAAAAGAGGCAGCAGAGGTTTCTATGGATGTGGAAATGTCTGTATTCCCGGATTTTGATGATTATAAATTTGCGAATCCATTAAAAGAAGCCATTAAAAAAGGTGAAATTTCTGAAACAGTTTTGGATAATAAGGTTCGCAACATTCTGCGTATGATGTTCCGTCTGAAAATGATAGGAAAGCAGAAAGAAACCAGACAGGCAGGAACATACAACAGTCGTGCCCATCAGGAAGCTATCCTGCGCACAGCAGAAGAATCGATGATTCTTCTGAAAAATGATACCAATAAACTGCCCCTTGACAGTAAAAAAGTAAAAAAACTTCTTGTGATAGGACAAAATGCAGCCAGAATCCATTCTGATGGCGGCGGCAGTGCAGAAATTAAAGCATTGTATGAGATTTCACCGCTTATGGGACTGAAAAAGTTTCTGGGTGGCAATACGGAAGTAACTTATCTGCCTGGATATTATATTCCGGAAGAAGCAGAAAATACAGGTGAAAACTGGCAGGCAGCAAGTCTGGATGAACTGGAGAATACAGATACCGGGCTGGCAGTCAGAAATGAAAAGGAAACATTAGAAAGCGCACAGGAGAGAGCAGAAGCATTCCGTAGTGAGGAAGAGGAAAGAGCAGCGAAGAAGGAAAAAGAGAAGCAGCTTGTTCATGAGAAGAATGTTAAATTGTTCGAAAAAGCGCTGGCAGCAGCTAAAGAAGCGGATGAAGTTATTTTCGTAGGCGGTCTGAATCATGATTATGATGTAGAAGGCATGGACAGAGAAGATATGAAGCTGCCATATGAGCAGGATTTGTTGATTGAAGAACTTCTCAAGGTCAGAAAAGATACCATTCTCACTTTTGTAGGTGGTTCTCCGGTAGAAATGGCATGGAGAGATAAGGCAGAAACCATTCTGTGGAGTTACTATGCCGGTATGGAAACAGGAACTGCTTTTGCAGAAATTATTTTTGGCAAAGTAAATCCTTCCGGTAAACTGGCAGAAACTTTCCCGGCAAAATATGAAGATTGTGTTGTGGCAAAAAATGGACAGTTTGGTATTCGGGGAAGTATCCGTCTTTCCGAAGGTCTGTATTATGGATATCGTTATTTTGAGAAAGAGAGAATTGCTCCGGCATTCTGTTTTGGACATGGATTATCTTATACAGAATTTTCTTATAGTAATTTGACAATGAAGCAGGAAAAGGGTAAAAATAAAGTTATCACTTTGAGTTTTACTATAAAGAATACTGGAAAGAAGGCAGGTGCAGAAGCAGCACAGGTTTATATTGCACCAATTTCTCCGAAAGTTGACCGTCCGGGAAAAGAATTGAAGGCTTATACAAAGGTTGAACTGGCAGCAGGTAAATCGAAAAAAGTCACATTATCTCTGAGTGAAGAAGATTTTGCGTACTTCGATGAAGACCTTCATACTTTTATTGCAGATGCCGGTGATTATGAAATTTTAGTTGGTGCATCCAGTGAGGATATCCGTTTGAAAGGTCTTTGTACATTAGCATAAGAATAATTTCCTTTCTTTTTGTACACGATATTGAAAAAGGAACAGAAAGGAAGGATTGTTATGATGGACTATAATCAGATTCCGTTAAACGTAGAGTATGCTTTTGCAGAGAGTCAGATGGATAAGGACAAGTATACAAATATGTCCGATGATGAGAAAAGAGAATATATTGAAAGAAACAGAAGTGCATTATCCAAAAAGGAATTGGAGAAACTGATAGATTCTCTTGGAGAAGATGATGATACCACGTAAGAAAGGCATGGGATTAATATGCGGATACAGTTACCACAAAAAGTACACGACATCATAGAAACGATTCAGGCAGCAGGCTATGAGGCATACGCAGTGGGTGGCTGTGTCCGCGATTCTATTTTAGGAAAAGAACCAAATGACTGGGATATCACAACTTCTGCAAAACCAGAAGAAGTAAAGAATCTTTTTGCCAGAACGATAGATACAGGAATCCAGCATGGAACTGTTACAGTAATGATTGACAGGGAAGGTTTCGAAGTAACAACATACCGGATTGATGGAGAATATGAAGATAGCCGTCATCCGAAAGAAGTAATTTTTACTCCAAATCTGGCAGAAGATTTAAGGCGAAGAGATTTTACCATCAATGCCATGGCTTATAATGAAAAAGATGGGCTGATAGATATTTTTGAAGGTATGCAGGATATGGAACAGGGTATCATACGCTGTGTTGGAGATGCAAAGGAACGTTTTACGGAAGATGCACTTCGTATGATGCGGGCTGTTCGTTTTTCTGCCCAGTTAGGGTATTGTATAGAGGATAAAACCAAAGATGCAATTCGTGAACTGGCACCTGCTCTTCAAAATATCAGTGCAGAAAGAATACAGGTAGAATTAGTTAAGTTACTGCTTTCTGCTCACCCAGATTTTTTGAGAACTGCTTATGAAACGAATCTGACGAAATATTTTCTGCCTGAGTTTGACATTTGTATGGAAACAGACCAGAACAATCCGCATCACTGTTACAGTGTAGGGGAACATATTTTACATACCCTTACCCAGGTAGAAGCAGATAAAGTACTTCGGCTTTCTATGCTTCTGCATGATATTGGAAAACCCCAGACTCTTACTATAGATGAAGAAGGAATTACACACAATCATGGTCATGCGAAACTTGGAGAAGAAATGAGTGTAGGGATTCTGCGGCGGTTGAAATTTGACAATGATACCATAGATAAAGTGCGGAAACTGGTTCTTTATCATGACCAGAAAATAGAGCCTTCTGCAAAATATGTCAGACGGGCAGTGAATCGTATTGGAGAAACGATTTTTCCTCTTTTGTTTTCAGTAAAATATGCCGATATTATGGCACAGAGTGAATTTCAAAGAGAAGAAAAATTGCAAAGACTTGCAGAAATAAAAGAATTGTATGAACAGATACTTTCCAGAAAGGAATGCCTTTCTTTGAAAGATTTAGCAGTAACTGGAAGTGACCTGATTGCTGCAGGTATGCAGCCGGGCAGAGAAATTGGTAAAGTACTGCATAAGTTATTGGAAATTGTTTTAGAAAATCCGGAATGTAATCAGAAAGAACATTTGTTGTCGCTGCTTCCCTTGCAAGATTAGACGACAAAAAATCATACTTTCCCACCCTTTTTCATAAGATAGGATAGATAAGGTTGTGGGAGGTAGTTTTGTGAATGATAGAACTGTCGGTTTATTCGACAATTACGAAATAGAAGTAAACAGGACATGGAAAGGGAGAGGGGCAATCCTTTGTGAAACAGATAAAGGGTTGTTTATTCTAAAAGAGTATCATGGACCTGTCAATAAAATTCTTTTTCAGGATAAATTATTAAATCATATTAAGGAATCTGGATTTCCACGTGTGGAATCCCTGCTGAAAACAAAAGAAGGAGAGAGTGTTGTCTATGACCAGGACAGAATCCCTTATATTGTAAAAAGTTATTTTGAAGGCAGGGAATGTAATAACAGAGAATTGGAAGAATGCAAGCAGGCAGTCAGGGTACTGGCGCAATTACATAATTGTTCTGTTATGTGCGATATGGATGATTTTGAGGCACAGCCGGTTTTTCAGATTGACAGGGAATATGAGAAACATAACAAAGAATTGAAAAAAGTACGTCGTTTTCTCCGGGAAAAAAGCCAGAAGACAGCTTTTGAGATTTATCTGGTAGAACATTATGATTATTTTTTTGATAAGGCTTTGCAAGTTACCGGGGAAATGCGTTATTATATGAAGGATGATATTATGGATATGGCAGAATTTCCTATTGTATGTCATGGCGATTACCAGTATCATAATATCATACAGGCAGCGGATGGCATGGCACTTATCAATTTTGAGAAGTGCATAAGAGATAATCCGGTCAGGGATTTATATCTTTTTATGCGTAAGATGCTGGAAAAAAATAACTGGTCGCAGACTTTGGGAGATACACTGCTGAATGCTTATGATGCAGAGAGAAGTCTTTCTGAGACAGATTATATGCAGTTATATTATCGTTTCGCATATCCAGAGAAATTCTGGAAGATTGTGAACTTTTATTATAATTCCGGAAAGGCATGGATTCCCGGCAGGAATATGGAAAAATTGGAAAAATTACTTTTACAGGAACAGGAGAAACAGGATTTTCTGGAAGCTATTTTCCAAAAGTAAATTCGGATTGCTGTCTTCGTAAGTTATTGGAAATCGTATGAAAAGAAATGAGGATAATAATGTACAAGAGATTATCAGGGATTTTAACAGTCATTATGATAGTGGTATTAGTTGTTACTGGTTGTACTTCTGAAGCAAGCAACATAGGGCATGCTAAGGAAGTCAATCGGACGACGACCATAGGAACGGATTTCGTTGTAGCAGAAGTTGGAAGTTACGATTCTGCAGATACCGCAGTTGTCATGTCAGTGGATACGGAAATTGAATACGTGACTTTCATGAATATTGGGACAGGCAGACAGTACACATTGTCTTATGATGGGACAACCTATGTTAAAGATAAATACGATGGAGCTATGACAATGCCCCAGATTAAAGCAGGAGATATTGTAGACATTACTTTTTTAAAAGGAAAGAAACGTCTGGCAAGCATACAGTTATCAAAAGATGCATGGGTTTATACCAATGTAGAAAATTACGATTTGGGCGGCATCAATAAAACAGCCACCATAGGTTCTAATACCTATTCCTTATCAGATGATGTAGTGGTTATTTCGGAAGGGCAGCGAAAAGAGGTTATGGACATTGTAGAAAAAGATGTTCTGACAATTTGTGGTATTGGACATGATATTTATAGTATCAGCGTAGAGAAAGGTCATGGATATCTTCGTTTGTCAAATGACAGTGCTTTGCTTGGCGGCTGGATAGAAGTAGGAAATACTATAATTAAGCAGATTACAGAAAATATGCTTCTGGCAGTACCGGAAGGAAATTATCAGGTTGTTGTATCAAATGGCAATTCAAGCAGTGTGAAAGAAGTAGCTATTGAACGCAATAAGGAAGTTATTCTAGATGTAGGTGATGTGGTAAAGGAAGAGGACAAGACGGGAAAAATATTGTTCTCTGTTGACCCATCCACAGCAACCGTAAGCATTGATGGTGAGAAAACAGATATTAGTAAAGAAGTGGAACTTTCTTATGGCATTCATAAGATACATATGGAAGCAGACGGTTATCAGACTCTGACAAAATATATTCAGGTTGGTTCTGCTTATGCAAGCATTGATTTTGTTATGGAAGAAGGAAAAAGCGACGACAGTGTAAGCGACAACAGTAGTACCGATGATGTAGAAAATGCAGTAACAGGTGAAAAAGTATATATTGATGCACCGAAAGATGTGGAAGTATATTTGGATGGCAGTTATATCGGAGTTGCGCCGGTGAATTTTGCGAAAGTAACAGGAAGTCATACCATTACTTTAAGAAAAACAGGTTACGAATCAAGAAGTTATACGATTTATTTATATGATGATGGAGAGGATGTTACATATTCCTTTGCTGATTTGGAACCGCTTGATACCGTCAGTGGAAACAGCAGTGTTACTTCACGAAAGTCAACCTCATCTTCTTCCACTTCATCAAGCAGTACATCATCTGATACAACAGAAACGGTGAGTGGAAATGAAAGCAGCAGACATAGTGAAGACAACTAAATATACATACGAAGATTTTTTAAAAATTATAGAAATGCTTCGCAGTGAAGATGGCTGTCCATGGGATAAGGTACAGACTCATGAGAGTTTAAAACCTTGTATGATGGAAGAGGCAGCAGAACTTCTGGCTTCTATCCGGATTTATGAGAAAACCGGAAGTGCAGAGAATATGCGGGAAGAATTGGGAGATATTTTACTGCAGGTTGTGATGCATTCTCAGATTGCCTCCGAAGAAGGACTTTTTACAATGGAAGATGTTGTAGACGAAGTCAGCCGGAAGATGGTCCGCAGACATCCTCATGTGTTTGGGAATGGAAATGCTGAAACACCGGATGAGGTATTAACAAACTGGGATGATATCAAGAAAGAAGAAAAGAAAGGTAAAGACTGGATTGAGTCACCGTTGAGAGAAATTCCGGCAGAGCTTCCTTCTTTGACAAGAGCACCGAAGATTCTAAAGAAAATAGATAAATTATATGAAAAGGGAAACACCTTTGAACAGGATGTGGAATTGCTGCAGAAAAGTCTGGATGCACTGAAAGAATGTAAGCCGGATGAGGGAAAAGAGTGCTTGGAAAAAATCATGGGAGATATGTTACTTGACCTTTCTGACATTGCCAGAATTTATAAAATTTCACAGGAGCAGATTCTTTACGACAGGCTGGAAGATTATATTGAGAAATATGAATCTGTTTCCCAAAATATAGAGAAGAAATTTACATAATATATCGAAAAGAAAAAAAACGGATACAAAGCCAGTAAAATGCCGCAAAAATGGCAATTTTACCTTGACAATAAGCTGAAAAACGACTATAAATATGTATAGACGTTTCATGAGAGGAAACTTCTAAGTAAAATGAAAACTCATTAAGAGGAGGAGTTCAATATGAACAAAACAGAATTAGTTGCAGCTATGGCTGATCAGGCAGGATTATCTAAAAAAGACGCAGAAAAGGCTTTAAAAGCTTTCACAGATGTTGTTGCTGATGAATTAAAGAAAGGTGAAAAAGTTCAGTTAGTAGGCTTCGGTACATTCGAAGTTTCTGAAAGAGCAGCAAGAGAAGGTAGAAATCCTCAGAGTGGTGCTG
>CAYVUF010000029.1:0-13572 GCA_964454605.1 uncultured Bacteroides sp. | reverse complement strand
GAGAGCTGTTGGGTGGTGTGAAACAGTATGGTGCTTGTACTGAATGGACTTTTGAGGCTGGACTGAACAGAAAGTAGGTGCCAGCGGGAACCGCACCCGTTATCAATTCGGCGTATATCATGTGTATGCGATTAGAAGTGGACCGCAGTCGTATTTTTCGGAGGTCAATTTGAGTGGTACCGCGATAATAACATTTTAGTTTATTACCGTCTCAAACATATTTGTTTGAGGCGGCTTTTTTTGTTTCATAGGAAATTATCCAGGTGTCTTTTTAGTGTATCCAATGGTTCGGTTTTAAGATAAGGAGGAAAAATTATGAAAAAGAAAATGATGGCATTATTATTAAGTGCAGCTGCTATGGCAGCTATGGTGACAGGTTGTGGTGCAGCAGAACAAACAACGGTTTCGGAAACCACAGGTGAGGAAGCCGCAGAGGGAACGGTTTATAAAGTTGGCATTGTACAGTATGTGGATGATGCTTCTCTGAATCAGATTGTATCAGCAGTTCAGTCACAGCTTGATGCAAAGGGAACAGAGCTTGGTGTTACCTTTGCATACGCAGATTATACGTATAATGGGCAGGCAGATTCTTCGACCATGAATCAGATTGCAACGGATTTAATTGCTTCTAAAGTAGACGTTATTGTTCCCGTTGCGACACCAACAGCCATGGTAATGCAGAATGCAACTGCTGAAAATCCGAGAGAGGATGGTAGTCTGATTCCGGTGGTATTTTCTGCAGTTACAGACCCAGTTGGCGCAGGACTTACAGCAAGCATGGATGCGCCGGGTTCGAATATAACAGGTACTTCTGATGCCTTGAATACAGAGGCAATTTTTGATATGATATTTGCAGCGAATCCATCCATTGCCAAGGTAGGTCTTCTTTATGATAAGAGTCAGGATTCTTCCAATGCAGCCATTGAAGCAGCCAAAGCATATTGTGAGGCGAAAGGTGTGGAAGTAATTGAAAAAACAGGCACAACAAACGATGAACTATCTCTGGCAACAGATGCCTTATTAGCAACAGGTGTAGAAGCTGTTTTCACACCAACCGATAATACCGTTATGACAGCAGAACTTGCTATTTATGAAAAATTCATGGATGCAGGAGTGCCTCATTATTGCGGAGCAGATTCTTTTGCTTTAAATGGTGCCTTTTTAGGCTATGGTGTTAACTACGAAGAACTGGGAACAGCAACAGCAGACTTAATCGTTGAAATTTTAGTGAATGGTGCAGACCCGGCGAGTACAGCAGTTGTTACCATGGATAACGGTATTGCAACAGTTAATACAGAAACTGCAGAAGCAATTGGCATGGATTACAGCATATTTGGTGAATTGTGTACTGACCTGGTAGAAATCCAGACAGCAGAAGAGTTTCAATAAGATTCATTAGATGAAGTGAGGGATGATATGGAGTCCATATTTACATTATCAATTTTGCAGAGTGCGTTGGAACTGGGATGTATTTATTCTTTGGTAGCACTGGCATTGTTTATTTCTTTTAGTATTTTGAATATTGCAGATTTGTCCACAGACGGTTGCTTTACGCTTGGCTGTGCAGTAGGTGCCATGGTGACAATTTCAGGTCATCCATTCCTGGCATTGTTTGCAGCTATGGGGGCAGGGATTGCATCTGGTTTTATTACTGCTTTTTTACAGACCAGAATGGGAGTACCTTCTATTCTGGCAGGAATTATTGTGAATACCGGATTGTATACGGTCAACATTGCAGTGATGGGATTCTCCTCAAATCTGAATCTGTTTGGCTGTGATACGATTTTCAGTCTGGCAAAAGATAAAATTGCAGCAACCTGGTACAACGACTGGTATAAATTCTTAATTGTACTGCTGATTGTGCTTCTGATAGGTATTATTCTGGCGTGGTTTTTGAATACCAGACTGGGACTGTCCATTCGTGCCACAGGAGATAATGAGCATATGGTAAGAGCTTCCAGTATTAATCCGCTTTTTACGATAACCGTAGGGCTTTGTATCGCGAATGCATTAACTGCTCTTTCTGGTGCGATACTGGGACAATATCAGAAATCCTGTGATATCAATTTGGGAACAGGTATGGTAACCATTGCTTTGGCAAGTTTGATTATTGGGGAAACACTGGTTGGCAAAGGCAGTGTACTTAGAAAGGTAATCGGAGTTGTTTTGGGAAGTTGTCTGTATCGTTTTATTGTAGCAGTTGCTTTGCGTATGCAGGTTCCGGCAGAAGCCTTGAAATTGGTGTCAGCGATTATTGTAGCAATTGCGATTTCCTTCCCATATCTGAAGGAAAAAGCAGTTTTTCAGAAACAGCGAGCTGTTTCTATCCGCATGAATAAGAAAGGTGGTGGAAGTGCATGCTAAAAATACAAAATATTTCCAAAACCTTCAATCCTGGTACAGTGAACGAAAAGAGAGCATTGAATCAGGTGAGTCTGGAACTGGCAGCAGGTGATTTTGCAACAATCGTTGGAAGTAATGGTGCAGGTAAATCTACCTTATTTAATGCAATCACCGGAGCTTTTTTCGTTGATGAGGGACAGATTGTATTAGATGGTGAAGATATTACTTACCAGAAAGAACATATTCGGAGTAAAGTAATCGGACATTTGTTTCAGGACCCATTAAAGGGAACCGCACCCCATATGACAATTGAAGAAAATATGGCACTTGCTTACTTGCGTGCCTCTACTGCTTCGCATGCTTTTTTCAGCCGTATTACAGGCAAAGAAAAGCAGAAATTCAGAGAACAGCTTTCCTTGTTAAATATGGGACTGGAAGATAGAATGAAACAACCAGTAGGCTTGCTTTCTGGTGGACAGAGGCAGGCACTTACCCTTCTTATGGCAACTATGGTAACACCGAAGATTTTGCTGTTAGATGAGCATACTGCAGCCCTTGACCCGGCAACCGCCGGAAAAGTACTGGAACTGACAAAGAATATCATTGAGGAACGCAGGATTACCTGTCTGATGGTAACACACAATATGCATCAGGCACTGGAACTTGGTAATCGCACCCTGATGATGGATGCAGGAAGTATTGTATTTGATGTACAGGGTGAGGAGCGAAGTAAGTTAACAATTGATGATTTGTTAGAACAGTTTAAGATTTGTGCTGGAAAGCGACTGGATAATGATAGAATCCTTTTGTCCAGATAAAAATAGAAGACGGCCTTTTTCTGAGATTTGTAAAACCCCATGCAGTATCATGCATGGGGTTTTTGTATAAATGAAAAACAAGAAATTGTAAACCTCTATTTCTAAAACGTCAGCAATGCTGAACAGCAAATCAAGAGAAAACTTACGAATGATATTAGGTGCTTCAATGGCACTGATATGAGAACGACTGATGCCGACTTTTTCAGCAAGCTGTTCCTGAGTCATTTTTGCGTGTTTACGATAATAGGCAATGTTATAACCTATTTCTATATAGTTATCTGAATGGTCAAAAATTTCGAAAGAATTATTCATGCCATAAATCCTCATTTTGATTTGGTGTAGTAGTCCCTTGTATTACCCAATTATCGAAGTAAAAATGCTATGTGGCAAATATCATTTTTAAGCAAAAACAGATAATTAGTAAACAGGATATTAAAAAATAATCTAATTGATTCCATAATAACATTACCAGTGAATGGAAAAGGAATGAGTAAATGTTAAAGATAGCAATATGTGATGATGACAGAAGGGACAGACAACCCTTGTTTGAACTGATTCGTGAGCATGCAAACTGTTATAAAAAGAATTATGATATTCAGATGTTTGAATCAGGTGAACGATATTTGGAAAGTGGGTATATAGCGGATATTTTATTTCTGGATATTGTCATGAATCGTAAAGATGGCATACAGATAGGAGAGGAAATTAAGGTAAAAAGAAAAGATGCCATTATTATATATACTTCTAATTTGTCAGAAAAGATAATCCAAGAGTGATGGAAGAAATATATGATGGGGAGAGGGAAGAAGTAGAAGATATTATTTGGGATGCTTTTAGGAAAGCAGGGTATTGAGAGGAGAGGAAGATTGGAGATTGAATAAGTTATATCAGATGGTGTTAAATAATACTAAAATATTTTAAATAAAACTAAACAAAAAGATTGAACATAACAATGGTTTCTGATATAGTAAAGTTAAGTCATATATTTGACCCCCTTCTTAGACGTAGTCAGATGCGGATAAAGGGGAAGAGAATAGATATGTAAAGGAGAGGGAAAATGAAGAGAAAAACAACAGGATTAACCTGTGCTCTTTGTGTAGCAATGGTGTTAGGGTTGACTGCATGTGGAACCACAGAGCAGACAGATAACACTGAAAATGGGGAAAATGTAGTAAACAGTGAGTCAGAGGAAACGGTAAAGGACACTTTGGATTTCACTGTAAACTATGATGGGATTACAACAGCAAAGATTGAAGCTGGAGCAAGTGTACACGACCCTTCTATTATTAAAGTAGATGGTAAATATTATATTTTTGGTTCTCATATGTCTACGGCTGTTTCAGAGGATTTACGCAACTGGAGTGTTATTGGTAGTGGTTATAAGGTAAAAGATGCGATTTATTATGAATTGATGGGGAATGAGGAAGCATTTGCATATTCTGGAAGTAAAAGAAGTTTGATTCCTACGGACGACAGAACCTGGCATGTATGGGCACCAGATGTAATTTATAATGAAGCAAACGGTTTATATTACTTATATTTTTGTACCACCTCTACATGGAACGCTTCCAACTTATGTTATGCGACCAGCGAGAATATTGATGGTCCTTATGAGTGGCAGGGGGCTTTAATTTATTCTGGTTTTACAGCAGCAGAACTGGATGCGACCGACGTGACAGAGTATGTGGACAGAGATACTGCAAAAGATAAGTATATCAAGAAAAGCAATGAGTATAATTTTAATGATTATCCAAATGCTATTGACCCTTCTGTTTTTTATGATGAAGATGGTAGATTATGGATGGTATATGGTTCATGGTCAGGTGGTATGTTCCTGTTAGAATTAGATGCTGAAACCGGTGAGGTTATTCATCCGGAAGAGAATGAAGAGAAAAGAGTAGATAGCTATTTCGGTCAGAAACTTTTGGGTGGAGAGCATAATTCCATTGAAGGTCCGTACATTTTGTATGATGAGGATAGCGGTTATTATTATCTGTTTGTATCCTATGGTGCGCTGACTAGAGAAGGCGGTTATCAGATTCGTGTATTCCGTTCCGAAACCGTTGATGGTGAATACGTAGATATGAACGGTCAGCATCCTCTCAATACAGTAAATGGGGAGCATGCTGCATATGGTTTGAAATTATCTGGTAACTATTATCTGCCAAGTTTGGAAATGGCATATATGGCAACTGGGCATAACTCAGCCTTTGTAGATGATGATGGCAAAAAATACATTGTAAATCATACCAGATTTGATAATGCCTCGGAGGAGCATGAGCCACGAGTGCATCAATTTATTGTCAATAAAGAAGGATGGCCATGCATGCTGCCTTATGCAACAGATGGAGAAACGGTAAGTGAAAGTGGTTATGATATGGCATCCATGGCAGGAAAATATTATGTGATTGACCAGGGAACAAATATTGATGCTGAAATTGCCCAGCCATTTATTCTTTATCTGGAAGAAGATGGTAAGGTATATGGTGAAGAAGTAGACGGTACATGGGAAGCAAAAGATGGTACCTGCTATATGAATATTACATATGGGGATACATCTTACAGCGGTGTATTCTGCCAGATGAAGGATGAAGCAGGAACACAGGTTATGACTTTTAGCGCAGTTGGTGCGAATGAAAGTGTCTGGGGTGTGAAATACGAATAGAAGTTAATGGAATTGATGAAATGAAAAAGATTCTTCGGTATAGACAGGAGTTAGTCGTACCGGAGAATTTTTTTGTCCACAAAAGATAGTCATAACTTGGCCGTCGCTTCATATATTAGGATAAGGAGGCATGAGATGATTCAAGAGAATGTATTACAAATTTTTCCAGATTTTATGAGAAAAAGATGGACAAAAGTTGCGGCAAGTGCAGAGCGTTTGCAGGAAATAAGACTCCGGGTAAACCAACCTATTACGCTTTTGATAGATAATCAGGAATGTTTTTTAACAGAAGAAGGAAAAATAACATATGATATTAGCATAGCAGTTTCAAGTCTGGAAAAGGAATTAGAGGATGTGCTTGCGCATATTTGTCAATATTCGATTTATGCTTTTTCAGATGAAATAAGGCAGGGGTATCTGACGATTCAGGGAGGACACAGAATCGGCCTGTCGGGACAGGTTATTCTGGAAAATCAGAAAGAAATCAGAAATATAAAATATATCCGTTATTTGAATATCCGTATTGCACATGAGGTAAAAGGAGTATCGGACAAAATCCTGCCTTACTTATATCAAAATGGGAATGTTCTGAATACATTGATTATATCACCGCCTGGATGCGGAAAAACCACTATGCTGAGAGATTTAGTCCGTAATTTTTCGAATGGAACATTTTATGGAGTGGGAAAAAATGTTGGTGTTGTAGATGAACGTTCTGAAATTGCCGGAAGTTTTTTAGGAATACCACAGAATGATATCGGTATAAGAACAGATGTTATGGATTGTTGTCCAAAACAGGAAGGTATGATGATGTTAATTCGTTCTATGGCACCTGATATTCTGGCAGTTGATGAACTTGGCAGTGAAGGTGATATGGCAGCATTACATCAGGCGATTCATTGCGGATGCAAAATAGTTGCAACCATTCATGGTTTTTCCTTGGAGGATGTATATCAGAAGAAATATATGAAAGAGGCAATGGAGGAACAAGTTTTTGATAGATATGTTCTTCTTAATAAGAAAAATAACAGGTGTATTGTATCTGGAATATATGATAAGGAAAGGAAAGTATGCTTAAACTGGCAGGAATAGCGATGCTTCTGGCAGGATGTGTCGGAATGGGTATCAGCAAAGTGGGGGATGAAAAAAGCAGGGTAAATGAATTGCGGCAGATAAAGAAGATTATTATCCGAATACAGAATGAGATGATTTATGGAAAAAGAACACTGCCGGAAATTTGTTTCCTGTTAAGCCAATGTATGGAAATGCCATATCAGAGTATTTTTCTTGGAATTTATCAGCAATTAAGAGAAAACAAAGGAGATGTATTGGAAACTATATGGAAGGAACAAATGGCAATCGGTTTAAAACCTCTTCCACTAAAAATAGAAGAAAAAAATATTCTATATTGTCTGCCGGAGCATCTTGGCATACAGGATGAAACCATGCAGGCTGCAAGTATTGGACAATCTCTGGATATGCTGACAGAACATATCAGACAGGCAGAAACAGAGTATGAGAATAAAGCGAAAGTGATTATGAGCCTTAGTATAACAGCAGGTTTGTTTATCAGTATCATCTTATTATGAAGATACATAAGGAGGAAAAATGGGTGTAAGTCTTATTTTCAAAATAGCGGCAGTTGGTATTTTAGTCACAATTTTAAGTCAGATTTTAAAGCACAGTGGTAGAGAAGAACATGCTTTTTTCATCAGTCTGGCAGGTCTTATTCTGGTAATGACGTGGATAATACCTTACATATATGATTTATTTATTATGATTCAGGATTTGTTTCGGATATGATTTAAAATCGGACAGGAAAGAAAGGGACAGGCTGCGCTATGGATGTTATTAAAATTGGATTGATTGGACTGGTTGGGATACTTTTGGCAGTATCTTTGAAAAGTTATAAAGCAGAGTATAGTGCGTATATTGGAACTGCAGTGTGTCTGTTGATTCTGACTTATGCAGTGAACTATTTGTCACAAATTCTGAAGGAAATGGAAAATTTTCAGAAATATGTGGGCGAAAATTTCCAATATTTATCCATCTTATTTAAAGCGGTCGGTGCAGCTTATATCTGTGAATTTTGTTCCGGAGTATGCAAGGATGCTGGATATGCAGGCATTGCGGCACAAGTGGAAACCATGGGAAAAATGTATATTTTATGGATTGGTATGCCGGTTTTGTTTGCTTTAATGGAAAGTATTCAAAATATTGCAGGTTGAAAGGATAAAAATAGAAGGAAATGAGTTAAAATATGAAGCGAATATGAGTTGATAGAAGAGAATGAAAATGTGGAAAAAAAGAATTTGGATAGCAGGGGTACTCATAAGTTATCTGCTCTTTATGATGCCAATGGAAGTCAGAGCAGCAGAAAAAATAGATTTTCAGACGGAAATCAGCTTGGAAAAAGCGCAGGAATCCTTCCATAGCTTGTTTCCAGAATATGCAATTGATACGGAACAAGCGTTATCTTTAATATCACAAGGAAAAGTATTGGAAGCAGTGAAAGTTTTGGGAACGGAACTTCTCCAGTCTGCAAAAGCACAGAATGCTGAAATTAGAAGTCTGTTTGTGATGCTTTTGATTCTAGGAATTACGGCAGCAGTATTTTCGAATTTTGCGGATATCTTTCAAAACCATCAGGTGTCGGATATTGCATTCTATTTTATCTATTTATTGTTGGTTGCAGTTTTGTTGAAGGCATTTGGAGATGCTTCTGGTATCGTGAAAGAAATGCTGGAACAGCTTACAACTTTTATGCAGTTGTTTATTCCCTCATATTTGCTGGCTGTCATGACGGCGGCAGGAGCTGTTTCGGCATCGGCATATTATCAGATTTTTCTTATGATAGTATACCTGTTGGAAAAGTGTTATCTTTCACTTTTGCTACCCATTATCTATTCTTTTGTTTTGCTCAGTATTATCAACGGTATCTGGATGGAAGAAAAACTGACAATGTTATTGGATTTTCTACAGAAAATAATAGAGGGATGTGTAAAAATAACATTTGGTATTATTACGGGATTCGGTATATTACAATCTTTGATATCACCTATTATCGATGCACTTGATTCAACTGCTTTCAAAAAAATGACAGCAGTTATACCAGGAATTGGAGATTTAACAGAAGGGATGTTTGAAATGGTAATTGGATCGGCCGTATTGCTGAAAAATAGTATCGGTATTTTTATAACGATTGTTATGATATTTATGTGTGCCCTCCCAATTTTGAGAATTCTGATGTTATCCGGGACTTTGAAAATCAGTGCGGCACTGATTGGAATTATTAGTGATAAGAGATTGACGAATTGTGCAAACAGAGTGGGAGATGGCAGCCTGATGTTATTAAAAGTAGCTTTATCAGCAATTGGACTTTTTCTGATTAGTATAGCATTGATTGCTTTTTCCACAAATCGGGGTATGTGATGGGAATTTTGGTTGAAAGTATTAAAAAAATGGGGATTTTTATGATTGCGGCACAAGCGGTCATCCATTTTGCGCCCAGTCAGAAATATGAAAAATATATTAAGCTGATTGTTGGAATGATGATTCTGGTACAGTTTGTGCTACCCTTCCATCAAATGACCGGGGATGGTGGAGTTGACTGGAAGGCTGTTTGGGAAGGGAGCGAATCCGGAACAGATATGGGTGTGTGGGCAGCAGAAGAAACATTTGCACAGTTGGATTTGGAAAATATTCATCGGGATAACAGAAAAAGGCAGATACTGGAACAAATGGGAAATGAAATTAAATCAAAACTTAATAATTATACTGGCGAGGAGGGGTATCTGGTAACAAACGTTACAGTTTCCATAAGCGGTATCAATTCCAATGAAGAGAACTATGGGACAGAAGCAAACTATGAATTGGATTCTGTAAAAATTGAAATGCAGGAAACAGAGTCTGGTAAGAACAAAACTGTACAGGAAAATCATATCCAGCCAGATTTAGCACAGATAGACAAGGTGCAGATAGAGCCGGTGCAGGTAGACACCGTTTTGCTGGGGAAAATCAGTACGGATAAAGGGGATGAAGAACATAAGAATTTAGGGGAGAAGGAGGAACAAGAAGAGGCAGAAGCAATTTTTTGCCAGAAATTTAGTGAGATACTAGGTATTTCAGAAGAAGTGATGGAGGTCATAGTATATGGAGCAGATAAGGAAGCTGATGGATAAAACAGGGATAGGGAAAAAAGTTAGAAAAGACCAGTTCCTGCTTATGATATTATCAGGGATTCTGTTATGTGTCATTGCATTGCCTGTTAAAGACAATTCTTCTGAAATTTCAGGGATAAAGTCCAATATATCGAACAGTAATTATGATACAGTAGATAATCATAAGCAGGAAACAGCGGAAGCAGCAGAACGAGATAGTGCAGCCGGTTATACAGAGGGAACTTCTTATACAGTATATTGGGAAGAGAAATTAACAGAGGCATTGTCACAGATAGAAGGAGCAGGAGAGGTAGAGGTACTGATTACTTTGAAGGAATCAGAAACCAGAGTACTGGAGAAAGATATTCCAGAGGAAATTTCTGAAACACTGGAAACAGATGCAGAAGGTGGAAACCGGACGATATCTGAGAAAAAATCAGAAGAAACCACTATCTATACTGTGAATGAAGATGGGCAGAACGTGCCTTATGTCAGCAAAATTATTCAGCCTGTGGTAGAAGGAGTTGTGGTGATTGCGCAAGGCGGCGATTCGGTTATCGTCAAACAAAATATTATTGAAACAATTCAGGTATTATTTGGAGTCGATACGAATAAGATAAGAGTAGTAAAAATGAAGGTCAAAAATGAATAAAGGGGAGAATGGCTTTGAAAAACATGATTAAGAAGAATCAGGTAATGATTACAGCATTGGCAATTATGATTGCAGTTGCAGGTTATCTGAATTTCGCAGACACTAAGATAACAGAAGAGGATATCATGACAGTAAATGGTGAAATTGAAACAGATGACATGGGAAATCTTGCCTTGCAGAAAGAGGAAACAGATTACAGTGTTTTGTTAGATTTGTCTGAAGAAGATATGGAGCAGGCTTCTGGAGATATAGAGAGCCTTGATGCGGATATCGAACTTTCCAGTACCGAGGGGATTGGGGAAGAAAGTGCAGAAACCGTCAGTGATGAACTGATGGAAGATGAGGTGCCGGGGGAAGCTGTATTTACAACATCTTCTGGTGTTTCTACCTTGTCTGGTGCAAAATTGCAGAAAGAGCAGACCCGGGCACAGAATAAGGAAACCTTATTGGAGATTATCAACAATGCCAATATCAGTGAAACGCAGAAACAGGAAGCGGTGAACAGTATGATTTCCATGACGGATGTTGCAGAGAAAGAAACAGCAGCAGAAATTTTACTGGAAGCAAAAGGGTTCAATGATGCAATTGTCAGCATTGACGGAGAAAGCGTAGATGTTGTGATCAATACCGCTGAACTGACAGAAGCGCAGAGAGCACAGATTGAGGATATTGTTATTCGTAAAACAGGGGTTAGTGCAGATGCTATTATAATCAGTACGGTGAATTCAAATTAGATGCACACAATTTTATTTCATGGTATAATGGGTGCAGGCGAGTCACCGCGCTTGCATGAGTTCAATAAGATGATGGAGGCAAAAGATGAAAAGAATTTTTTTAATCGTTTTAGATAGCTTCGGAATAGGCGAAATGGAAGATGCAGCAGAATATGGAGATAAGGGAACAAATACCTTGCGTTCTGTGTCTTCCAGTACCTATTTCAAGATGCCCAATATGGGGAAAATGGGGTTTTTCAATATAGATGGTGTTGTGTGTGGTGAAAAAGAAGAGCATCAGACTGCAAGAATTGCCCGAATGAAAGAAGCATCAAAAGGAAAAGATACGACAATAGGGCATTGGGAAATTGCAGGAATTCTTTCCAGAAAACCGTTGCCCACATATCCGGAGGGATTTCCCCAGGAGATTTTGGAAGAATTTAGCAGAATGACAGGAAGAGGTGTGCTTTGCAATAAACCATATTCTGGAACAGAAGTTATTCGGGAATATGGGGATGAACATGTAAAAACAGGAGATTTGATTGTCTATACTTCTGCGGACAGTGTATTCCAGATTGCAGCGCATGAAGACGTTGTTCCGGTGGAAACTTTATACGAATATTGTCGTATGGCAAGAGAATTGCTGCAGGGAGAACATGGCGTGGGAAGAGTCATTGCCCGTCCATTTATCGGAGAACATGGCAATTATACAAGAACACCGAAACGTCATGACTTTTCGCTGGAACCTCCGGCAGTTACTATGCTGGACCAGCTTAAAAGTGCAGGCAAGGATGTGATTTCCGTAGGCAAGATTAAAGATATTTTTGCAGGAAAAGGTATTACGGAGTTTACGTATACCAAAGGAAACGAAGAGGGAATTGAGAAAACACTGGAATATCTTGAGAAAGATTTTGAAGGTTTATGTTTTGTAAATCTGGTAGATTATGATATGCTGTATGGGCATCGCAATGATATTGATGGTTATGCGAAAGCATTGGCTTATTTTGATGAGAAACTGCCGGAAATCTGTGCCAGATTACGAGAAGATGATATTTTAATGATTACAGCAGACCATGGCTGTGACCCTGGCTACACTGTTTCCACAGACCATTCCAGAGAACATACACCATTTCTGATGTATGGAACAAAAGTAGAACCATCAAATCTGGGAACGCGAGATACCTTTGCTGATATTGGCGCGACGGTATTAGATTATTTTGGAATAAAGCCGGAGTTTACCGGAACATCAATGCTGTAATTTTGGAGGATAAGAACGTGGGCAATTATGCAGACGAAATTAACAAAAGAAGAACATTTGCGATTATTTCGCACCCGGATGCGGGAAAGACAACTTTAACGGAGAAATTTTTATTATATGGTGGGGCCATCAATTTGGCCGGAAGTGTAAAAGGTAAGGCAACCGCAAGACACGCGGTGTCAGACTGGATGGAAATTGAGAAGGAAAGAGGTATTTCTGTTACTTCTTCGGTTCTCCAGTTTGAGTATGATGGATTCTGTATCAATATTTTGGATACCCCGGGACATCAGGACTTCTCGGAGGATACGTACCGGACTTTAATGGCAGCCGATTCTGCAGTGATGGTTATTGATGCTTCAAAAGGTGTGGAGGCACAGACCAGAAAATTATTTAAGGTATGTGTTATGCGCCAGATTCCAATTTTTACGTTTATCAATAAACTGGATAGAGATGCAAACGATACCTTTGAATTGTTAGATGAAATCGAGAAGGAACTGGGGATTGCAACTTGCCCGATTAACTGGCCGATTGGTTCTGGCAAGGAATTTAAAGGGGTATATGACAGGGAAACTAAGACGGTTGTAACTTATTCGGATACCGAAAAAGGTACGAAAGAAGGTCTGGCAACGCATATTCCGATTGCAAATGAGGACGAGCTTACAGCACACATTGGTGAGGCATTTAAAGAGCAGCTTTTTGATGAAATTGATTTGCTGGATGGTGCCAGTGCAGAGTATGATTTAGAGAGGATTCAGGCAGGAAAACTGACCCCTGTATTTTTCGGTTCGGCATTAACGAATTTTGGGGTAGAAATCTTTTTGCAGCATTTCTTGAAAATGACGACTACACCATTGCCGCGAAAAG
Source organism: uncultured Bacteroides sp. (assembly GCA_964454605.1). Lineage (GTDB taxonomy): Bacteria > Bacillota > Clostridia > Lachnospirales > Lachnospiraceae > UBA3282. The sequence goes on along the minus strand of CAYVUF010000029.1, from coordinate 99 downwards.
CAGATATAGGATTGATTGACCCGGTAGAAAATGATTTTTCTGCATTTGTATTTAAAATTCAGGCGAATATGAATAAAGCACATCGTGACCGTATTGCAT
>CAYVUF010000028.1:0-13709 GCA_964454605.1 uncultured Bacteroides sp. | reverse complement strand
CGGTAGAACGTATCACTTCCATTGTGGCAAGATACAATGCCGGTGAATTGAATTAGTTTTTGATTTCTCACAACGAAGGAGTTGCTGCAATTGCATCAACTCCTTTCTTTATATCTTTTTGTTTATAAGCATAATTCCCAGTTACCTTTTCTCGCTTACTTTTTGTAACATCTCTTGACTTAGGGACAGGATTTCATCATCTTTTTCAAAACAGTTCCCACCATTTTCTCACTTCTAGGCAAAAAGAATCCAGCTACCGGACCCACCAGACAGGCACAAACTATTGTCCCAATGCCAAAGGAACCTCCTAATAAAAATCCTATCACAACAAAAGAGACGTCTACTACAATTCGAATAATGCTGAATTTTCCATGCATTTTCTCGCTAATAACCAATGCTACCAAATCATTCGGTCCTGTTCCTGCATCAGATTTAATTACAATTGTCATACCAAATGCCAGAATGACACAACCAAATGCAAGCACAACCAGCTTATACCACAGACTCTTCTCTCCTTCAAAGAGAAATTTTAAAAAGAACGTAAAAAAATCAATAATTGGACCACCACAAATCATACAGAGGATTGTCCCAATTTTGATATAGCTTCTATCCACTATCAAAAGCACAAGAATAATCAAAAAACATATTGTCACATGGGTGTATCCATGGGTCAGAAATTTCCATTCCGTTAGGTCAGTGATACTTCGGAAAACACCTTGTACCAGTACGTTAAATGGGTCTGCTCCCAAATCTGCCAGCAAAAATAATGTTACACCAAGATGTGCAATCGTAAGTCCTATCAATAGGATAACAACTCTTATAATCGTTTCTTTCAGGCTTCTTTTCATATGTATGCCTCCCATATTTTAACGTTCATTATAAACTTCTTCCGCTTAATCTGTCAACTTTCTCCATCTTCCAACTTCTATTTTTATTGCCTTTTGGTCTAGGATATGCTACACTTGCTAAGTTATAAAACCCCAAAAACAAGGTCTTGTGGGGTGGTATATGTTCCTATACCGAAAAACCGAGTGTTCGCGACCTTCCACTCGTAAAACAAAACTAAAGGAGAAAAAAATATGAAAAAGAAAGAAACTCTATTTCTAACGCAGTCGGCAATGATTGCCGCTATCTACGTTGTGCTCACTTTTATTGCCAACGCCTTCGGACTTGCAAATTATGCAATTCAAATCCGTTTCTCAGAAGCTCTCACAATTCTGCCTTATTTTACACCTGCTGCCATACCCGGATTATTTATCGGCTGTCTGCTCAGTAACCTTCTGACCGGATGCGCCCTACCAGATATTATTTTCGGTACACTGGCTACACTCATTGGTGCAATTGGCACACGCAAGCTCCGCAAATGGAAATGGTGCGCTCCCATGATTCCCATTCTGTCTAATACACTGATTGTTCCTCTGGTTCTCATTTATGGATATGGTCTGATAATAGATGGTTTCTCTGTTGGATATTGCTATGGTTATTATTTTCTGACTGTCGGCACAGGCGAAGTAATTTCCTGCGGTATCTTTGGAATGTTTCTTCTGTTTAGTCTGGAAAAATACCGCAATCGTATTTTTCCCATATCATAAAAGTTTAGCTTAGCAAAACTCCAATAAATTATATTGCGGATTCATTTTTCTTTCGAGTGAAACTTTAAAAAAATCAAAACGGTCACTCTGCACCATCGCAGCGTGACCGTTCCTTTTCTTCGTATATCTTTTTTATATCTTTTTATGGATTGCACTTTTTACAAGCCTCATATCCATCTTCTATCAGTTCTTCTTTTGACGATTTTGAAGTTTCTTTATTTTCCTCGGAAATATCTTCTACACTTGCGCAATCCGGCAAATGAAATTTCTTCGTACTTGTATTCAGAATATATTCGCCATCATATTCCTGTTCCTCTTCGGTTTCCTCCGGTTCGTCTGTGTCCCCTTCATCATCATCTTTTCCTTCGCTTAGCGTTCGCTCTCCCGCTTTCCAGGAATCTGTCGGTGCACAGTTCCATGTAATTTCTTTGCCATCCGTAGAAGCCACAATGCTGCCCTGTTCATCTGTACGGAACAGTTTCACTCCCATGGCACGCAGATTATTCAGCACTTCGGCATGAGGATGTCCATAACTATTATCTGCAGAACAACTGACAACTGCATAGGAAGGACTGACTGCATTTAAAAAATTCACACTGGATGCACTGTTGCTACCATGATGTCCCACATGATACACATCCGCATCCACACTATTTCCATTTACGAGCATATCGGCTTCTGCCTGTATTTCTGCATCACCAGTAAACAAAAAGCTGTTATCTCCATATTTTACCACAAGTGCAATAGACGAATCATTTGCATTGTTGTATGTATTCACCGGTGCCAGAATCTGAAAAGTGGCACTGCCCAGATTATAATTACTTCCAGTAGAAGGTGTAACCGCCTTAATCAGTTGGTCATCCAATGCCTGCATCAGTTTATAATATGCCATAGTATCTTTTTGATAGTTTGATATAAACACATTGTCTACATCAAATTTTGTCAGAACCACCGGAGCACCACCAATGTGGTCACTATCTGGATGGGTGAGAATCAAATAATCCAGTTTCTCGATTCCCTGCTTACGCAAATAATTCCAAATAGCTGTTCCTTTGCTGTCATCACCTGCATCGATTAACATGGACTGTCCGCCGCACTTTATCAGCGTTGCATCACCTTGTCCTACATCAATGAAATGCACCTCCATTTGGGAACTATCCGAATTTTCATCCTCCTCTGCCTGGGAATCCGAATCCTCTGCCTCTTCCGACTGCTCCTCATCCGTAGTTGTCAGAACTCCATCTGACATAACCGGCACAGTTTCTTCTTCCGTTTCTGCATCTGTTTCTTCCGGATTTTCTGTCTGAACTGTATTTACCAGATTCGAATTACCTGCATTTTCCTGGGAATCTCCTGTGCTATCTCCTGTTCCGGAAGACAGCCATATAGCGGCCACAGAAAGTACCAGCGCAAGTAAGAAACCTACCAAAGCGATTATGCTCTGTCCTGTCTTCTTTCCCATCAGCTTTCCCAACAAACTATGGGTTGCCGGCAGACAACATAAGGTTGCCAGCAGAAACAGTACGCCTGCCGGAATACTGGTCATAAAACCAGCCACTGTCATAACCCCTAGCAAAATAGAAATTGCATATAAAATAATATCCCTTATAATACTCACTTATTCTCTCCTTGTAACTATCTCATGCTTACTAAATAATGTCGTCACCTTCATCAAACAGCTTTCTGGAAACATGAACATTGAAAAAGTCAATAACAGGTCCAAGTCCCAGCGCAGTCACCAATGTTCCAAGTCCAACAATTCCGCCTGACAAAAAGCAGATAATAACACAGATGCTGTCCGTACAGATACGATGCCAGAAATAGGAAATTTTCGGAATCCTTTTCGCCATAATCAAGGAAAGGCTGTCATAAGGAGAAGCACCTACATTTGGTGTCTGATACAAGGAAACACCCAGTCCGGTGGTTATGGTTCCCAAAAGTACAAAAACCAATTTTAGGATAAGCGTATCCGGTTTAGGAAAACAACTGCATAAAAGATTATAGGTAAAAGTAATGACATAGCCTACAAACAAAGCATTCACAATCGTACCTGCTCCGATAAATTCCCTGCCAAAAATAATTTCCAGAAGGAAAACCACAATATTTGCAAGAATCAGAAAATTGGCAAACACAATGCCCGCCACATCGGACAGTGCCATAATCATACCGCTGTATGGATCATTTCCCAGACTTCCAAATTTCAGAAGGCCGGCTCCTATTCCAATACAAATATTACCAATCACCATCACTACAAAACGTTTCCAACCAATTTTCTTAAAATATTGACTTATGATTTTCATCCTGTCCTATCCTTCCACTATAATTTGCTGACTCGATTCAGCTTCTCTACCATAATAACCATAATTGCCACAAACAGCAAGAGGTAAAGTGGATAAAATTGAATGCTGATGTGTTCTACAATCAATCCAAATACCGGCGGCATAAAGGTAGAACCCACATATGCACATGCCATCTGGATGCCCATAATAGCCTGCGATAATTCCGGTCCGAAATTGTCCGGTGTTTCATGAAGAAGACTTGGATAAATCGGTGCACAACCTAGTCCGATTGCAATCAGTCCTACTAATGTCACGTATTCGGAAAGCGGCAAAAATAATATCAGTACACCCACACCTGCAATGATTTGACCTAACCGCACCATGTTCTTATCTCCTAATTTATGGGTGATAAAACCACTTATCAGACGACCAATCGTAATGCCCAGATAGAATAAAGATGCCCATGCTGCTGCTTTTTCTGCCGAAATGCCTTTCTCCAATACCAGATAGCTGCTTGCCCACAAACCGGTTGTGGATTCCAGCGCACAATAACATAGAAAAGCACATAAAACAGCTTTTGCGCCTGGCAGTTTCAGCAATTTCATGATACCTAGTTCCTGATGTTTTTCATGTTCTTCTTCCGCTTTCTGACTCATCTTCTTCCACATTGGCAAAGACAACAGAAGCATTGCTGTCAGAACAAACTGAATGACCGAAATACTCAGATACCCGAAATTCCATCCAAAGCCGCCTGTCAGACATATTCCCATAATATAAGGACCTGCTGTGGCTCCGATTCCCCAGAAACAATGCAGCCAGCTCATGTGACGGGATTCGTAATGTAATGCTACAAAGTTATTCAATGCTGCATCCACACTGCCTGCACCAAGCCCATAGGGTACTGCCCAAAGGCAGAGCTGCCAGAACTGTCCGGAAATAGAAAATCCAAACAACGCTGCTGCAGTCATGCACACGCTGACTGCGGTTACTGCGCCTGTACCAAATTTCCGGATGATTTTATCACTGGCAAGACTGGAAACAATGGTTCCGCCTGCAATAATCATAGATACAATTCCAGCATAAGAAACCGGAACATTCATTCCTTCGTACATACTAGGCCATGCAGAACCCAGTAAAGAATCCGGCAGTCCCAGACTGATGAAAGCAATATAAATAATTATAAGTAATATAGATGTCACTTTTCAATTCTCCTTCTTCTAAATTTTCTATCTGATTTCCTGTAAAACCAGTTGTCGCATACCTGCTGCAAAATCTTCTTTCAACTGGCTCTTTATCTGGATTTGTGGAAGCAATAAGCGTTCCATAGGTTCGGTATAAGTATTTGTTACTTTCTCAAGAAAGGTATAGTCAAGTACTTCGCTAAACACCACCAGTCTGTCCGGATTGTATAGACAGCAGATATTTCTGATTGCCAGAAGCAGATATTCCTCTACTGCTTCTTTTTCATAAGAAAAGGCATTCCAATCCATATCAGGATGCAGAAACTTAATTTCTCCTATCATCCCATTCCTTCCCTTCTGCACTTTCCCATCCAGACAGATTCCGGCTCCCGGAGGATATTTGGTCGGCATATAAATTCCGGCTGTACAGCCTTCCATTCCCTCGTCATGGGATGCTGCATAACCCAGAACAGCCGCATTGATATCATTTTCCATAAAAATCTTCCGTTGGAATTTCTTCTCCAGGCAGGATGCCAAATCCAGATGCAGAAGTTCCGGGTAGTCACTTGCCAGAATGACGCCTTCACCTGTCACCACTGGAAGTCCCATGGCAATCACACCTATTGCAGGATATTTTCCAAGCATCCTGCCTATCATGGCATCATAACTGGTATCTGTTACTTTCTGCATGCTCTCTTCCTGCTGCTCGATGCAGTTTCCATACAAATCGTATACCTGATAAACCGCTGTATCTATCTTATCTTTTTCATACATATAAATAACCAGTGCCAGCCGGGCACGCTCCCGAAAACGATAAGTCGTTGCCGGTCTGCCTAATTTGGGCTGTACCAATTCCCCTTCTTCCGCTTCCCCGGTGGCAAGCAAAGTCTGCATCAAAGACTGGATTGTAACTACACTTAATCCGGTTTTCTTTGCAAGCTGTGACTTGGTTGCCTCTTTTTCTTCCCGCAGTACCTGCCGCAGCAGCCTTAGATTTTCATCTTTTATCAGATTTCCTGACACAGACCGCACCTCTCTTTCTCAAAGAAATCCTTCACTTGCAGTAAATCCTCTAAAATGACAAGACTCTTCTCCCGCATTTCTGCTGTCGGCGGCAGCATATCCGGCACCATAACAGGCAGCATACTTGCCGCATATGCGGCGCGTATTCCGTTATAAGAATCCTCAATGGCATAAGCACTGCATGGTGCGACTCCCATCTTTGCACAGGTCATCCGATAAATATCCGGTTCTGGTTTACTTCTTTTTAATAGGTCACCACCCATAACGACCTGAAAATAATCATATAGCCCTGCCTCTTTTAATTCTTCCTCTACCACCGCAAGTCTGGTAGAAGAAGCCAGTCCGATAGCAATTTCATTCTCTTTCAAATATTGCAAAAGTTCCCGCACTCCTTTTTTCACAGGCAAACCATTGGTTTGGGCATATTCATGAAACAATGCAGATGCCTCCCTGCTGAAAGAATCATAATCAAAATCCTTGCCATAGTGTCCTAATACGATTTCTCTGGTTTTTGTTTTGTTGGTTCCAATGCACTCGGTAAACACCTCTTTTATCTCCGCTATATGATACTTTTCACCGATTTTTGCCCAACAATCCAGTACCAATCTCTCACTATCAAAAATAATACCATCCATATCAAAAATAACCGCTTTTGGTTTCTGATTCATCCCATTTCTCCTTCACTTTTTTAATGCACTTATTAAAGTCCATTTAATAAGTATTTTGTTTTATTATACAAAGAAAAAACCTGACTGTCAATAGAACAATCAGGTTTCCTTTTCACGACCCTATTCCTGCACTTTTCGCACATATGTCATAAAATTATTTCCATTTTCTTCCAACCACTGTGTGGAATCATTCATACCTTTTTTGTAAACGGTTCCTGTCTGTGGGTCCATCAGAACAATATTCAGTTCATTAAAACCAACAATCAGTACCGCATTGCCATCCTGCAGTGTTGCCAGCACTGGAATATCCATATTGACATAATACAAAACTGCATCCAGACTGCAGCCTGTCAAATCCAGAACCTGAACATCTTTTAAACTGTCTTCCAGAATGGATTTTATCGTTTTCCCCTGGTCTAACATATATTGTGTATGCTTGGATACTCCCTCCAACTGCAATATGGTATCCAGACAAACAGACAAACTGGTGGTCTGTTCACTGACTGCTTCGCCTTCAATCGCCATAATCTGATTTCTGGTACTGCGTGCGCTTCGTTTCCAGACGTAATCCCCATTGTCATTCACCACCACTCCTGCTACTTCATAAGCATAATTGACTGCTTTACCAGGGTGTGTAAAGGTTCCTTCGATTCCATTTTTACCATATACATAGAATCTTTTTTCGGTAATTTCACTTGCCTGTAAGGAAATTTCACGATTTCCTTCAAAAAGCACTTCCCTTGGTGTCAGTATTTTTACCGTTTTGGCATCAACTTCCTCTTTCACCGCAATTTCCACAATGGTTTCATATTTATCAATCACAACACTTTCTATTGTATTATGACCTTTCTGTGCTTTCTCGGTACTCATAATCTGGTCATCCGCAACAGATACGTAATGTTGCATCTCCTCATCCCATTTTACACGTGACAAGGTAATCTGATTGGCAGCAATTGCACTGTCTACTACATAAATGCCTTCTTCCCGGTAAGTCTTTAACAAATCACCATTTTCGCTCTGGATTTTAAGACAATACATCGGAAAAGTAATCACATTGGAAGAATCCCTCACAATATTATCTGCCTTCGCAAGACCGTAAATTAAATCCTCCTCCATAAATCCCAGAAGGGCGATATATTCTCTTGGACCGGCACTGATTTCCTTTTCTTTACCTGTTCCCAGATTCAGAAGCCGCAGCTTCGTGCTGCTGTAACGTTCGCCCCCTTCCTGCCATACCAGCATCTGATTCGATTTGGAAACCGCAAATTCCTCCTCGGTAAGTCCGGAAGCCAGAACGGAATAATTCCGGCTGCTTAAATCAATGGCATAAACATTGCCTTCTAACATCAGATAGCAGATTCCTGCATTATTCACATAGGCCAGTTCCTGTATATCCAGCTCCAGCATTTCATAAGAACGGTCATAGGAAATAAAAATATGTTCTTCTACCGTATTGGCTGTACTAATATAGGAATAGTAGGAAACTCCCACTTCGCCTTCATGTCTTCCTCTGTTCATATAACCATAAACCAGAAAATCCACATTTCCTGCTTCATCTACATTAAGAATTTTAATCCGGTGATGGTTGTAGCCGCTCCGGACATCTTTGGCATCTGCTTCATCATAGAATGAAAAAAGTTTTGCCAGTTTTTCGTCTGTCACATTATAGCTGTACAGTTGATTGGAAACCACAAAAGCAAAAACATTTCCGCCATCACTCTCCTGCATTTCCACCTGTGTATCCACAATTCCCAGCATGATTTTGTCATTGGCAAAAATATCTTCTTTTACATCAAACAATTGTGTCATCTGCCTGTCATAATCAAGCAGATACATACGTTCTGAAGTATAACGGATGCGATAAAACTCCTCCACCTGATAGAGTTTTTTCTCTTTCCCATCCCGTACCTGTACCATATATTCCAACTGAAAAGAACCGGTCTGTTCTGCCAGCTCCTTAATATTAACAATCACATCGGTCACAGGTTCTGCCTGCAAATCCCCCCAGGTAACCTGTTGGAAACTGCTGTGTATGTTAACCTTTTGAAGTGTCGTATTGTCCCCTTCTGCATTGGATTCCAGATATTTTGTTAAATCCGCCGCTGCTTCTCTGTTAAATGTTCGATTATGAAAATCCAGAACATATTCCAGCTTCTCCTGAATATGCATCTCTTCCGACTGCACAATTCTTGTGTAATAGCGTATGGTTTCCCGCCCTGTGGGCGTGACTAACAGCACCAGCATATATTCCTCGTCTGCGTTAATCAAATCCTTCAGCGTAATGGTACAGGAAAGGGTATCTCCCGTCTGCTCGTAATTCTCAATTTCTGTACTTTCCACCAGTCTTGTACCATTGATACTTCTGACGTCAAATGCCAGATGTTCCATTTCCATTCCGTAAGTCTGTATGGAAAAAGATACCTTTCTGTCTTCACCTATCGGCAGGAGTGTGTCCCGCAAATAGCTCGTATCCATTGTTTGTGCATACCCATGCAGATAATTCACCGGATACTTATCTATCTGCATAGTAACAAGCGGAAAAGTTGCTTTTCCCATTTCTGTTGTCATATCTGTATTTCCTTTATTCATCACAGCACTGGTTGCAAAAAGTGCTATCACAAATACTGCGGCCAGATAAGCAATCTTTATGATGTTTTTCTTCATATATCTCTGATTCCTTCTATCTTTACAGCGACCTGTATTATTCCATGATTTTCTTATTTAACAGCTTATATAGCGTTGGCTCTATCTGCATGAAATTCATCATTTCGGATACCTTGCTCATTTCCTCCTGCTGTTTTGGCGGATTCTGTTTCGATTTCTTCACCGCCCGAATTAAAATGTTTTTAGGAGTATGCTCCATATCAATAAATTCCAACAAATCTGCCTCATATCCAACTGCTTTCAGAATATCAGCACGCAAGGCATCCGTCAGTAAAGCTGCCATTCTTTCTTTTACAATACCATATTGCAGTGCTGGCTGCAGAATCTCACACTGAATCTGTCTGTTTACTTCATGCTGACAGCAGGGTACTGACAAAATCACTTTTGCATCCCACCGGACTGCTTTTTCCAATGCGAAATCCGTAGCAGTATCACAGGCATGTAACGTTACAACCATATCAGCCTGTGTCAATCCTTCATATTCTGCAATATCTCCCCGTATAAACTTCAGCTTATCATACCCATATCGGCTGCTTAATTCATTGCAGTGGGCAATCACATCCTCCTTAAGGTCCAGTCCTGTAATGGCTACATCCATACCCTTCAGTTCATGCAGGTAGTAATAAATAGCAAAGGTCAGATAAGATTTACCACAGCCAAAATCAACTATCTGCAGTTCTTTGTCTTTTGGCAGTGCCGGAAGGATATCTTCCACAAATTCCAGAAAACGGTTTATCTGTTTATATTTGTCATATCTGGCATGTATGATTTTACCATCTTTGCTCTGCACGCCTAAATCAATCAGAAAAGGAACCGGAATTCCTTCCGCCAGAATATATTTCTTCACCCTGTTATGTGCCAGTGAAATTTTTTCTGTCCCTTGTGCTTTATCCTTACCCGCAAGTTGTTTTGATTTCACTGTCATTTTACCCTTCTTGCTGACTAAAACAACTGCCTTTTTATTAGTATGCTCTATTTCGCACTGTTTAAAATCATTTTCTAAATATTGCTCTATCCGCTGTATCATTTCTGTATCCGGATAATTTTCGTGAAATACCTTGGTTCCCTGATACACCGTTTCCTGATACACCAGCTCGTCCTTTAGCAGAATGGGTCTGATTTTTATCTTAAAAGCCTTCTCTTTATCCCTTGCATTACTGAGAATAATCTGATATAAATTCCGGTTAATGGTTTCTTTTAATAACTGCGTTAATTCTTCCTTCATGTTTTTTCTCATTTCTATTTTCTATCACATCTTTTTTTGCACTGCTGATAAGAAAAAATATAGTCATAACAGATGCTATGACTATATTTTAATAAGATTACTGCAAAACCTCAACTAAAATTTTAAGATTCCTTTCTTGTTCATATGTCTTTTCTTATAAATTTCATAATAGAGCAATACCTGAATAAATTCTTCCAGATGCTCCCATGACTCTTCGGTTCTTTTGTTCTGCATCATTCCTTCGGTATTGTCCCTATCTTCACCCATATTCATCTGTTCTACAGGTTCCATTGATTCCATCTTTTTGATTTTATCCATAATAATCTTTGTCAGACGGTATAACTGCCATTTATCTGGATATTCATCATATATCATGCTTCCTTCGTAATCCATCTGATTCAACGTTTCTGCTATAATTTTCTGATAACGCTTCGCTTCTGCCGGATACATTTGCTGCAAATATTCCAAATCACGTGTTATTGTATCTTCTTCCTGATAATACATGGGAAGCGGATATGCCATATAAAACGGAAGGATTCGCGATTGATTCATGTTATTCAGCTTCTTTTCCATTTTATTCTATGATATGCGCAGCCAGTCAGATTGTTAAGACGCTCTGCAATTCGAATGCATAGAATGTTGAATCTCGATTTAATAATCATCATTTCAAATCTTTTATTCCGGTTACTCTAATTCTTATTGCACAGAAAAAAAGGACAAGCATTTTGCTTGTCCTTTAAACCACACTTGTTATTTATACTCTACTGCATTGATTCTTGCCACTGCACGTTTCAATGACATTTCGGCACGTCGCATATCTGTTCCCGGTGCATTTTCACGAATACGTTCTTCTGCACGATTTCTGGATTCTTCTGCACGCGCTACATCAATCTCAGCCGGCCATTCAACGATTTCTGCCAGTATCGTTACCTGATTTGGCAGCACCTCTGCGAAACCGGAATGAAGCGCAGCCTCTTTGGTTTCTTCATCCATGGTAATGGTTAAAATACCAGGTGCTATTATCATAGTCATCGGTATATGCTCTTTATAAATACCAACTTCACCTTCTACGGTATTAAATTCCACCATAGAAACTTCTTCTTCAAAGAACACTCTATCCGGTGTAATTATTTTTAGTGTAAACTTGTTATCATTTTCAGCCATACGAGTCCCCCTTATTTCACGCGGGCAAGTACGTCATCAATGCTTCCTGCATTAAGGAAATGTCCTTCAGGAATATCATCATGCTTACCTTCCAATATTTCTTTGAAACCTCTGATTGTTTCAGCAATCGGTACATACTTACCTTCCAATCCGGTAAACTGTCCAGCTACGAAGAATGGCTGGGATAAGAATCTCTGAACCTTTCTTGCGCGGGAAACTACCAGCTTATCTTCCTCTGAAAGCTCATCCATACCAAGAATTGCTATGATATCTTGCAGCTCTTTGTATTTTTGCAGGATTTCCTGCACGCCTCTTGCTACCTGATAATGCTCCTCACCAACCACTCTTGGGTCCAAAATTCTGGAAGTAGACTCAAGTGGGTCTACTGCAGGATAGATACCAAGTTCTACAATTGATCTGGACAATACTGTTGTAGCATCCAGATGCGCAAATGTAGTTGCCGGAGCTGGGTCAGTTAAGTCATCGGCAGGTACATATACAGCCTGTACGGATGTAATAGAACCGTTTTTGGTTGATGTGATACGTTCCTGTAAAGCACCCATTTCTGTCTGCAATGTAGGCTGATAACCTACTGCTGAAGGCATACGTCCAAGCAGTGCGGATACCTCTGAACCAGCCTGTGTGAAACGGAAAATATTGTCGATAAATAACAATACGTCCTTTCCACCCTTATCACGAAAATATTCTGCCATAGTCAGTCCTGTTAAACCAACTCGCATTCTCGCTCCTGGGGGTTCATTCATCTGTCCGAACACCATGGTTGTTTTATCAATAACACCTGATTCTTTCATTTCATAATACAGGTCGTTACCCTCTCTGGTACGTTCTCCTACACCAGTAAATACGGAGTATCCACCATGCTCTGTTGCAATATTTCGAATTAATTCCTGAATCAATACCGTTTTACCTACACCGGCACCACCAAACAGACCAATCTTACCACCCTTCTGATATGGGCAAAGAAGGTCAACGACTTTAATACCTGTTTCCAGCATTTCCGTTTCGGTTGCCTGCTCTTCGAATTTCGGAGCTGGTCTGTGAATCGGTTCATAGGAAACTTCTGTTGGGGCAGGTATATTATCAATTGGCTGTCCTAATACGTTAAACATACGTCCCAATGTATTCTCACCCACAGGGACTGTAATAGGTGCACCTGTGGAAATAGCTTCCATACCTCTGACAAGTCCATCTGTAGAACCCATAGCGATACATCTAACGGTATCATCACCCAGATGCTGGGACACCTCTACAACTAATTCACTTCCATCTTTCAACGGAATTTTGATTGCATCGTTGATTTCCGGTAAATTGCCTTCCTGAAATTTAATATCCAGTACAGCACCGATAATCTGAGTGAGTTTTCCGCGGCTTTCGCCATTTTTTACTTCTGCCATCTTTTTTTCCTTTCACTCATAGTTATTTATCAGAAGCTGCTTTAAGAAATAGCATTTGCTCCTGCAATAATTTCTGTTAATTCCTGTGTAATAGAGCCCTGTCTTGCTCTGTTATACATCAGCGATAAGTGATCTATCATTTCTTCAGCATTGCTTGTTGCGGAATCCATAGCCTGCATTCTCGCACCATTTTCACTGGCAACCGCTTCCACCAGTCCACCATAGATAAGACTGGTAACATATTTCGGAATAATCAGGTCAAGTGCCTCATCATCTTCTGGTTCGAAGTTCATAAGTGCCTTGCTTTCTTTCTCCGCTGCCTTTTCTTCCTTCTGTTCTGCTTCTACCGGAAGCAATTTCAGTAAAGCAGGCTCATGCACTACGGTATTTTTAAAACTGGTATAAGCAAGATAAATCTCACCGACTTCTCCACTGGTATAGGCTTCCAATACTTTAGAACTTAGATTCATTGCATCAACATATAAAGGTTCTTCAATC
>CAYVUF010000027.1:0-13948 GCA_964454605.1 uncultured Bacteroides sp. | reverse complement strand
AGGCAGCATCTGCTCTTTGGATAATCCGCTACTTTCGAAGACAAGCATTTGCAGAAAATTTAGTTTGTCTTTGCTGATATGTGCTACGTCCGGGTCGTCTAACCAGTTTTTCATAAAAAACTCCTTTCTGTTATTTTTCTTCTTTTGGGGCATCCTCCGATGTCTCGGCTGGCATCTGGCTGTTGAAAACTTCAAACATACTTTTTTGTTCCGGGGAAAGCATTCCCATCAGGAAAGATTCCATAGAAGCATTGTCGTCAAAACCTTGCATACTGCTCATGGTCTGGCTCATTTCCTGATACATTTCCAATGCCTGAAAAAGGGAGGTTATCTGTTCTAACTGCTGGATTTCGCTTTCAGAACTGTAAGGCTTTAGTTCGTGACATAATTTTCGAAAATCCGGTTTGTTTTTTTCACAGGCGGAGCAGATTTGAAAAGGATGCTTTTGAAACAACTGCATGGTATACTGCAATTCCCTATATTTGATATAAATTGCCATTTGCTTCTGCATGGCGGGCTCGACATAGGGCAGAAGAACCTTTAGTTTCTGTATCTGATTGTTGGTGTATAAGGCATCAAATGCCATAACGCTTGAAGATTCTTCTTTCATAGTTTCCATGCCTTTTGATGACTTTGTCATAGTATATGCGCTACAAGAGAAAAATAGGCTCACAGAAAGAGCCTATTTTCCAGATGTGCATACAAGAGGTGAGGAAAATTAACAGCAGGAGTTGTTATTTCCGCAGAATAAGAGAAGCAGGATAATCCAAATCCAGCTATTGCATCCGCAGTCGGAGTTGTTGTTAAAAAGGCTAAATCCGTTTCCGCATCCGCAGCCATCATTATTGTTGCCGCATACAGAGAACAGGATAATAAGCCAGATTAAAGAGCAGCATCCGCCATTGTTAGAATTGTTGCATCCGCAATTTGTTGCAGTTAAGTCACTCATGATTGAGCCTCCATGAATTATTTGTTTTATGGTTTATCTTATGTGCATAGCAAGTACGTGTTTCCTTTGGATGGAAAAAAATACATATTTTTTTAAGAAAATAAGGCGAACAAGTCGAAATAATGTTATACTGATATATAATACGAAAGAAAGGGTAATGTGTATGAATATAGAAGTGCAATGCTGCGGTCTTGCAATTTTGACACTACTTTGGATATTTTATTTCAAACAAAGAACGTTAGGACTTTATTCTGAAAAGTTATTTCTTTTGACAATGGCATTTACAACAGTCTGTGTTTTGCTTGATATCTTGTCAGTTATCGCAATTATAAATATGGAACCGGGATGGCTTTTGGCGTTTATTTGTAAAACTTATATTGCCACGCTCATCTGGGTTGGCTATCTGGGGCTGGTTTATTCCAGTACCGATGTCAATGCGGGAGGCGAACAGAAGAAACTGGTACGAGTTTATACCGGAATGGTTATCACCGGAACGATTTTGATTTATGTATTGCCAATCCATTATTATATGGATGAGAAAGTGGTTTATACTTATGGACCAAGCTGTATGGCGACTTATACGTTTGCTCTTTTGTTTGTGCTGGCAACCCTTGCCAAGGTGACGGTACAGGGAAAGGGAATGAACCCGAAGCGAAGAAGGGCAGTGATTATCTGGATGGCTATCTGGATTATGGCTGCAGTGATACAGTTTTTGAATGCCAGATTATTGTTAGTTGGTTTTGCATCTGTACTGGGTATGGTGATTCTGTTTTTTGAATTGGAAAATCCGGATGCGAATCTGGACAGGGAAACGGGTGCTTTTAATGCGCATGCACTGGGTGAATATATGAAACAACTTTTCTCTCACAAAGAAAAATTTTCAGCGATTCTCATTGCGCTGAGTGAAACCACCAGAGCCAATGAAGATTCTGAACTACATCTGAATGAGGTTTTGATGGAAATTATAAACTATCTGGAGAAGAAAAGGAATATCAGGGTTTTTAAAACGGTAGAAAAAGAAATTGTGGTTATTTTTCGCGATGAAGACGATATGCAGGAGATTTTTCTTTCTGTAAAAGAATGGATAAAAAATAGGTGGGATGATATCGAACCTTATTATGTACTGTTACAGGATGCTACTTTGATGCGCAATTCGGAAGAAATCTTTGATATGCTCAGATTCTTCCGCTTTGAAGGTAAAAAAATGGCAGGAAATCATATTGTTATTCTGGACAGAATGCGCATTGAAAAGGTGCGGGAGAGAGAACAGGTTGAGAAAATGATACTCTCTGCGATTGAAGAGGACCGGATTGAAGTATTTTATCAGCCGATTTACTCAACCAGAAAGAAGAAATTTGTTTCTGCAGAAGCATTGGTACGTATCAAAGAAAAAGATGGAAAAATTGTTCCGCCGGGTGTTTTCATTCCGATTGCTGAAGCAACCGGACTTGTTTCCAAAATCGGAGAAATTGTTTTTGAGAAGACGTGTCGTTTTATCAAAGAAAATAAATTAAAAGAATACTATGGTATTGACTACATAGAAGTAAATCTGTCGGTAAGACAGTGTGAAGGAAAAGACCTTGCAAATTTATATATTGATATCATGAAAAAGTATGATTTAGACCCATCCACAATCAATCTCGAAATTACCGAGTCGGCATCCATTCAGATGCGGAATGTTTTATTAGACAATATGCAGATGCTGATTGATTATGGTGTTTCTTTTTCACTGGATGATTTTGGCAATGGAGAAAGTAATCTGAATTATATTGTAGATATGCCGGTGTCTATTGTAAAATTTGACCGGGATATGAGCCAGGCGTATTTTGCAAATCAGAAGGCAAAATTTGTAATGGAAGCAGCCATGCGGATGATTCATGATATGGAATTGAAAATTGTTTCAGAAGGTGTTGAAACAAAAGAACAGATGGAAACTATTGTTGGGCTTGGCATTGATTATATACAAGGATATTATTTTTCCAAGCCACTTCCGGCAGAGCAGTTTCTACAATTTGTCAGTGTGAAGAATAGTGTTCTGGTTTAAAACATTAGGATTTTGGGAAATTCTGTGGTAAAGAGGAAAGAAAAAACTTGCATAATTTTTCAGATATAGTAAAATAAAGGTATATGTAAAAAGATAAATAGGGTTTATTCTGTAAGTTGGCAGGATAATAGAATGAAGGGGTCGTTCTACATATGACTGGTTTTAGCGTTGCAGGAAGGCAGTTCCGGACACAGGCAGATTATAATGCAGCATTGCGGGATCAGGCACAGATAGATGCAATCAGAGCGAAAGTAAATATGGAACAGCCGGGAGAGGTTATCAGGCTTTCGACAGATTTACAGGCTGGGAAATATCATTTTACAACTATGGTTGGAAATGATTTTGATGATGAGATATATGACCTGGCAGAGCAGTACAAGAAGCAGGGATATACCAAAGACAGTAAAGTAAAAATTTCCAAAAAGAAACAGAAACCAAAAAGAATAAAAACGGAAAAGACAAAGAAGAAAGACGACCTGAAGCAGCCCGAACAAGTTTCTCTGGAAGATTATGACGAACAGATGCAGAAAGAAATTAAAGCTGTTCTGAAACAGAATGAGAAGCGAAGGAAGCTTACGGTTGTTCTTTGTGCAATTATAGCTGTTTTTTGTTTCGGTTATTATGGAATTTATTATTATTTCGCAGACAGAACACAGATGAACTATGAGCAGCTTTCTGATTTGAAAGGAAGCAATATAGCCGCTAACTCGCAGAGCGTGAAGATACATTATACGCAAGAGGAAGAGATAGAGTTAGACGTATTAGATGAATATGCAACTTTATATAGTAAGAATAAAAGCCTAATCGGATGGCTGAAAATTGACGATACAAATATAGACTACCCTGTGATGCAGACATCCAATAATGAATATTACCTGGACCACAACTACAATCAGGAGTATGACAAAAACGGAAGTCTGTTTCTGGACAAGGATTGCGATGTGGTGAGAAGAAACACAAATCTTATTGTGTATGGACATCACATGAAGTCGGGGAAGATGTTTGGCAATCTGAATAAGTACAGCAGTGAAAGCTATTACAAAGATCATTCGAGAATTCAATTTGATACCATTTACGAAAAAGGTACTTACGAAGTTATGTATGTTTTTCGTTCCAGAATATACAATGAAGATGAGATAGTTTTCAAGTATTATCAGTTTATCGATGCCGCTTCGGAGAAGGAGTTTAATTCTAATATGCAGGAAATGGCAGCGTTGTCGTTGTATGACACTGGAGTGAGTGCAAGTTATGGGGATGAACTGCTGACATTGTCCACTTGTGACAACTCGGAAGAGGACGGACGTTTCGTAGTGGTAGCCAAGAGAGTAGAGTAAACGTATATCTTTCAGATAAATAAAATATGTGTTACTGACAGAAGGAGAGAAAAATGTCAAAGAAAACACCAGCTAAAAAATCAAAGAGAAGATTAAAAAGGAGTATCAGACGTAGTATTGCAGCAATCCTGATGGTAACAGCCATTGGTGTAGCAGCTGTTCCAGTACCGGAAAACTATGCGGATAATGGGAACGGACAAGGCGGAGTCAGTACTTATGCGGTGACAGTACCGGATAAATATGCTTATGATGTGTCGGTGGCAGATGTGACGGAGCAACCAGGATTAAAAAAGGGTTCATCCACAGAGTATACAGCATATATTATTACACCGCTGACGGATGGAACTTATCAGTTAGACTGGCAGTTTGAATTTTACTTGAAATCAGTAGAAGGAAATCAAAGAGGTATCATTACAAAATATAATAATACATATCAGCAGGATACCGTTGTGTTAGAGCCGAACGTTATCTATGAGTATGCTAAGATAGAAAAGAATAAATTTGATGAGTTCTATCAGAAGTGTATTGACGAAGGTGTTGAGTATGTTGTAAATGCTAAGCCGGATTTGGAAAATCCAGATGATGCGTTCTTGAATGAGTATTTTACTACAGCTTATCAAAATTTTCAGAAAGAATGGACTACTTACGAAACAGAATTGAAAAAGTGGCAGAGCAGTTCGACTCAGGACCCGGATGCAAAGCCGGTCAAACCGTCTTTGACGAAAAAACCATCGGATTTATCAGATGACCAGAAGTTAAAGTATTATTGTGATGAAAATAGATATGGTGGGGAGAGTTTAAAAGGTTGTAAACTGGCATCTGTTATTGATTCCAAACAGTCTACAAGCGGAACAAACCATTATGTTTATATTCCACAGAAAATTGCAGGACAGACACCGACAGGAAGATTTGATTCTCAGGGATTCAAATATACAGATGATTCCAGTATTATCGGTATTGGTGATGAAGCATTTAAAGATACGAAGAATGTTTATTATCTGACTGTTCCGAAAGAAATCAAATATATTGGAACCAGTGCTTTTGAAAATTCTTTTATTAAGGAAATATCTTTCTATAATGTAGAAAAGGTAAGTGATTATGCGTTTAAAAACTGTTCTCAGTTGACAAAAGTGAACATTGGAGAAGGCACTACTTTGATTGGAACCGAAGCGTTTTATGGTTCTGGACTGACAGAGGTTGCTTTCCCACAATCTATTGCGATAATTGGACCAGGTGCTTTTGCGTATTGTGAAGAGCTGCAGAAAATAGATTTGTCTAAGATTACAACAAGCCCGGCAAAGATTGATAAGTATGCTTTCTATAATGCAATTGCATTAAATGAAGTGAAGATGATGAAGGCAAGTTCACCGACTGTCACAGTCAATATAGACACAGTTGGTGATGGTGCTTTTGCAGTAGAGTCTGGTGTGGTGGGTAGTATGTCCACTTTTACCTATCCATCCAAAATCAGCAAAGTAAGTGATGGAACAACTGGTCTGGGTGATTGTACATTAGCAGGCAGAACCAATCTGGAAACGGTGATTATGCCGAGTGATTTTGGTAGAGCTAAGGCAGCTAAGATTCCAGACAATACATTTTATAATTGTTATAATCTTGCCTGCGTTGAGTTCCCGAATGATGGAAGTGGTTCCTGCGGTCTGGCAAGTTATGACCCGGAGAAATTGTTTGCCACGGTAAGCAATCCGGATTTCTATGTGAAAGGTCCGGAAGTAGACCAGAGTAAAAGTATTGCAACACCACGTAAGACTACATGGGATGCGAAGACCGCAGTGTCAAATGTTGTACCTTATTTATACATTAAGAACGGTTTGCAGTATTATGAAGTAAGTGACGGAGATTATCTGCTTAGTGTGGATAATAAGGGAGTGCTGACTTCCTGCACTTTGAAGGATGGTGCAGGTACTGCAGGTGAAATTGATTTGGTTATTCCTGCGAAGGTAGGAAATACAAAGGTGACAGGAATTGCATCTGACTGTTTCAGTGATGATGCGATGAACCAGAAGGTTAAAACATTAACCATTGAAGATGATTCCATTACCGTAATCAATGATAGTGTTTTCAAAGGTTGGAAAAAACTCCAGAAGGTGTATATTGGTAATTCTGTGACAAAAATTGGCACAAGTGCTTTTGAGGGTTGTGAGAGTTTGATTGATGTTACCTTCAATTCTCCGAAAGCAGGACATACTGCATTTACCATTGGAGCAGATGCCTTTAAGACGGTTGGACCGGAGTTGACCTTCCATGGAGATATCGTAGAAGGTTATGCACCATTTGAGTGGGCAATGGCACCAGATAATGTCATCAATGAAACAGATGGTATCAGAGTATGTTACAAGAGTCTGACGCCGACTTATATGACCGTTATGTATGATGCCAATACAAAGTTGGTAACATTACTTGACTATCCGAAGTATGACCAGGTAAGTGATGTACTGAATGAAGCACACAGCAATGAAATAGCAGTGGGTCATTATGCTTCTTATGAAGATATGATGGAAAAGAAGTATTATGCAAACTATCAGGGGACTGAGTATGATGCTTACCGTAAGGCTTTTGCAGAAACATGGCAGAATGCAGTAAATGATGCAACAGATGCAGAAGCAGCTAAGAAGGCTGCATATGCTTCCAGTGAATATGGTCCATGGGTTAATGCTGCGTTTTGTGCAGATTGGCAAAGTATTTTAACAGCATCACAGAGTGAGGAAGAAAAGACAGTACTGACAGCGTTAGCAGATATGCTTTTTGAACCATTGGTTGTAGAAGCTGCCGACAATCCGGAGCCTTTCTTCTCAACTTATCCGTATGATGTGATACAGAACATTGAATCTGGCAACATCTATCGGGCACCGACAGAAGAAGAACGGGCACTGGTGGAGGCAACAAAGAATGTTGTTGTTCCGGCAGGCGTAGACTCTATTGATGCTTACGGTTTCAGTAACAGTGATGGCATGGAGGCAGCCAAAAATAAGAATAACGCCAGAATTTATTTAGACAGAAGTAAGATTGGAACAGATTCTTACAATATGTACAATAATAAAAATAAAACGGATGAGAATACCGTTGCGGATATTACACCGGGTCTGTTCAGTGGATATTATGATGACAAATATAGTTCCAGTGAAACGAACTATGAGCAGTATAAACGAGGTAATGACCGGGTAGAATCCATTACACTGAACAGTGTACAGTATTTACCGGATTATGCGTTTGACAGTTGTGAGAGATTGCAGTATGTCATTCTCGGACCGGATTGTAAAGAAATCGGTACGGCACCGTTCAGGGGATGCTATTCTCTTACCACAGTGGGAGATAATGATTATTACAAGACTGATAATGGTATTGTTTACTCCGTAAATGAAGATGGTTCTTATACGATTGAAGAATGTCTTCCAGCAAGAGGTAATTTAGTTGGTGGTGCACAGATTAGTCTTTCCACAGATGCTAATCTGGAGAAAGTCAGCGCTATCATGGAAGGTGCATTTGAAGAATGTAAATATATCAATCTTGTTGATTTAAGTACAACAGCAGGACTTTTGTCCATTCCAAAAGACTGTTTCAAAAATTGCAGTGATTTAACCAGACTTTCTTTGCCAAGAAGTGTTAACAATATTGAAGAAGGTGCGTTTGTCAATGACTTGAAGCTGGTGGAACTTACAATTCCTGGTACAGAAGTATTTATTTCAGCCAGAGCGTTTGAGGCAAACGATGACAAAGCATGGACGACTGTACTTACCTATGCGGATTCATCGGCAAGAAGATTTGCGGACACCTATAAGGATACGTATAAACTTACTTATGAGCAGAAAAAGGATGAATGGAGAGTTATTTTCTTAGATTCTGACTTGAATCAGGTAGGCGATGCGATTTACGTAGAAGATGGTGCTTATATTGAAAAAGTTCCAGAATGTCCTGCAAAGACTGGATGGACTTTTGAAAAGTGGCTTGGAACAAATAATGTAGAAGTTACGGACAAGATTACTTCGGATACAACATTTGTTGCACAGGGTTATTCTGACAGTGGCATGGTAAATGGAAAATATACGGTTGCATTCTTTGACCAGATTGATGGTACACAGATTGGTGCGACCCAGTATGTTGAGCCAGGTAAAGCAGCAATTGCACCACAGGCACCAGTTCATGCCGGTTATACGTTTGAAAAATGGAGCAGCGAAGAGTATACAAATGTTCAGAAGAATTTGACGATTATGGCAATGTATACAGGTGGTAATGGTACTACCTCTGGCGGTTCAACCAATACCTCCGGTAGCACCACCAATACTTCTGGAACTACTACAAATACTTCCGGTAGTACAACATCTACGTCAACTTCATCTACCTCCACTTCATCAACAGATGCATCTTCAACTTCTGCTACATCAACTTCAGCAGTAGCACAGGGAGCATATACGGTAACCGTAATCAATGGTAGTGGTAGCGGAAGCTATGCAGCAGGTACGACGGTTGTAATTGCAGCAAATACACCAGAAACTGGTAAAGTATTTAGCAAATGGACAACGGAGTCACAGGGAGTAACACTGGCAAGTGTCAGTTTGTCGGCAACTACTTTTGTGATGCCTGCGAATAATG
This sequence comes from uncultured Bacteroides sp., assembly GCA_964454605.1. Taxonomy (GTDB): domain Bacteria; phylum Bacillota; class Clostridia; order Lachnospirales; family Lachnospiraceae; genus UBA3282. The sequence continues at coordinate 5,013 of CAYVUF010000027.1, read as the reverse complement.
TAACCATTACGGCGGAATATGTAGATGGTAACAATGCGGCAAGTGCAGTAACAGGTACAGCCAATAATAACAGCAGTAATAATACGCAGGATGGAAATACCAGAGTGGATATTACAAAACCTGGTATCAGCAACAAAGATTTAGCAACTGCAAATGTAAATGGTTCTTCTGACAACTTTATTGTTAAGATTTCAGAAACACCGGAAGCAACACAGGCAGTTGCAAGTGCATTGACGAATAAATATGGAAGTCTTGAGAACATCCTTTATTATGCAATGGATATCAGTCTGTATGATTCCACTGGTACAACGAAGATTGCGGATACAACAGGACTTTCTGTGGATATTACAATTCCGATTCCGGATGCGCTGCTTAGTTATGGCGGCAACAATATGGCAGGAGCAGTTATAGATTATAATCCTGTTGAAAATGCACAGTTAGAGGATTTGAGCGAGAAGTTTACAACAATTAATGGGGTTCCATGTATTACTTTTACAGCAACACACTTCTCACCATATACAATCTATGTTGATACAGGAAATCTGACAGAAGGTATGCTTGATGTTACACCTAAGACAGGTGACCCGATTCATCCGAAGTGGTTCTTATCACTTGGACTTGCTTGTTTGTCTATTATCTTATTTATGAAGAAAGACAAAAGTACAACAAAAACAAAGATGGCATAATACCAGATTCTCCTAAGAAATATCTTTATTCTTAGGAGAATCTATTCTTAGGAGAATCCTGATGATGGGAAAAAAGATTAGAAAAGCAATAGGTGCGCTGTTAACAGCATTGGCAATTGCTGTAACACAGATACCTGTATCAGATGTTGAGGCAGTAGAAACAGCTTCTGCATCTGATTTTAAGATGGATGGAACTACATTAGTGAAATACAATGGTACAGCTCCGAATGTGTCTGTTTCGAATACGGTTACGAAGATTGAAGCAGAAGCCTTTGCAGGAAATGATACAATTCAGACGGTTGTAATCGGAAGCAGTGTGGAAACGATAGGTGCCAGTGCTTTTGAAGGCTGTGAACAATTAGAGAAAGTAATTATTCCTGATTCCGTAGAAACCATTGAGCAGGCGGCATTTGCAGGTTGTCCGGTTCTTTCCGTTGTGGAGATTGGAAAAGGATTAAAAGAGCTTGGAAATGGTGCTTTTGCAGGGGATGTGAGCCTTACGGATGTAGCTTTTGACAGCAACAATCCTAAATTTACCTGCGAAAATGGTGCAATTTATAATAAGAATGGCAGAGATACTTTGTATGTGCTGCTTGCCGGAAGAAAAAGTACAAGTTATACCATGCCTTCTACAATTCAGAAGGTACAGCCATATGCTTTCTGGGGAGATAAGAACTTAGAGAAAGTGGCAGTCAGCAATCATGTGACAAAGATATCGGATTATATGTTTTCGAATTGTGCCAATCTTCAGGAAGTACAGATACCCTATTCTGTTAAAACAATCGATGTAAAGGCGTTTGAAGATTGTATCGGACTTCGTCAGATTACCATTCCGCCTTCTGTGAAAAACATTCATAGTACTTCTTTTGATGGATGTACAAAACTAGAGATTGAAGCAGAAGAAGGAAGCACTGCGAAAGCGTATGCAGATAATCTGGTGTTGGAAGATATTAATGTAGCGGAATACGAAGATACTTCGGCAGATACTATGGATATGGATGCCGCAGAGGATGAGGATACAGAAGAAGATACTACTTACTATGCGCATGAGGTAACGCACATTAATCCATTAGAAACTGAGGAAGATGCTTCGGTCAAAGGAAAAACAAAGATAATTGGAAATCAGGCATTTGTTTTTATTGATAATTCCAGTGCAACCGTTAATTCTGGCAATCAGAATGTGGATGGAACAGAAGCAGATGATACGACTGGGGAAAATGTAAGTGTTGTAGGAAATACTTCCAAAAAGGGAACTCTTTTTCCAAAATATACCATAGTAGGAGAAGCCATAGTTGCGAATCAGGCATATTATGGGGATGAGCGTGAAATCATTGAAATACCAGATACCATTACGGATATTGGAGATTTTGCTTTTGCACGTTCCAATGTGAAACAAGTGCATTTACCGGAAGATATTACGAAAATAGGATATGCGGCGTTTTATCACTGTGACAATTTGACTGATGTAGTCATTCCGGAAACTGTAACGGAAATTGAGCCTTCTGCATTTGACAAAAGTGCCTGGCTGGAGAATTGGCTGGCAAATGGAACAGGAGAATTTCTGATTGTAGGTGATGGGATTTTACTGGCATATAGAGGCAGCAACAGTCAGATTAAGATTCCAGAAGGCGTGAAACAGATTGGCCCTGGGGCTTTTGCAGCCCATGTAGGGATTACCAAGGTGACTCTGTCAGATAGTGTGGAAACGATTGGGGAAGGTGCGTTTTCAGGCTGCAGCAATCTGAGTGTATTAGAAGGCGGTAAGTCGTTAAAGCAGATAAAAGACAGAGCCTTTGCAGGTTGTCCGATGCGCACAATCACAATTGTAGCTTCCATAGAACAGATTGGTCTTCGTGGGTTTGATGTTACCGGTTCGACTGCTTCTGGGCAGGACAATGTAGTTGTTTTTGAAGGAGATTCCTTGCCGGAGTTGTCTTATGAGAAAACAGCAACGAAGCTGTATAATGACAGTTATAGAAATCTGGCTTTTACCGGAGTGAATGTTGCAGTGGTACCTAAGAATGTGACAGACTTTGATGGAACGGTTCTGGATGAAGATTTGTCTGGTTTCCGGGGAATCATATGCAGCTTGGAAGAGCCTTCTTACGAAGGAGAAGAGGCAGAAACGTATCTTAAGATTAAGAAAGTACAGACGGATGGAGAATCTCTTACAAAATATCCGGATAAGGTAACTGTGGATGGCAGAGAGTATCAGATTGATAAGGTGAATCTGCCAAAACAGGAGAAAAAGGAAGAAGCTGCACAGACAGATAAGGATGCTTCAGCACAGAAGGTAGCGGTAAGAATCAGCAGCAAAACCATCCCGGAGGATAAGGCAGCGGGTGCTGTTTTAGATGGTGCAGACAAAGACTATATTCTGAAGATTATCGACAGCAGTAGTGCAGTCAGCGAGATAAAAGAAGCCTATCAGTTGTATTATGGTGATTCGCTTCCAAAGAATTTGTTAGCTTTTGACATTACCTTGCAGGAAGCAGATACTGCGATTCCGATTACTGGACTTGGCAGACAGAAGATGGAAATCACCATTCCAATGCCGGATGGTATCGGCAAAGACAACCTTCATGTTGTGTGTCTTGATGAGAATGGACAGCTTGAAGAGGTGGACAGCCGGGTTTCGGATGTAAATGGTACGGAATGTATTGTTTTCCAGACAAACCATTTTTCTTATTATGGTGTGTATAATTATCTTTCTGGTAATACAGCCAAGGTAACAAACGGACAGGCAGTATTTACTACTTTATCCAGTGAAAAAGACGATTCGCCGGATACTGGAGATAACAGCATTCATCCGAAATGGTTTTTGGGTGCAGGTCTTTTATTTACCGGACTTACCTTGTTTTTCTATAATGATAAGAAACGAAAAAAGATATAAAAGTTTATTTGTAAATAATTAATTTGTGTGTTAGGTTATACATAATGAAAAGTTAATGCCTGAGCTTAATTGCTCAGGCATTTTTCTTTTGTACAATACAGATGATTCATTGGTTATATATTATTTTTTGTTTGAGGACTACATAATAGGGGAAGACTAGGTAACATTCACAATCTTCCCGGCATAGGATAAGGAAAAAGCCGGGAGTTTTTAATGTATCGTGTTAGGAAACAACTCGGATGCAGTGAAGGAATACAGCAGTCATGCAAAGGAAGTCCGATAACCGTAGCAGTATTGGACACAGGAATTTATCCGCACACGGATTTTCTGGGGCGCATTGTAGCATTTCAGGATTTTGTGAATCAGAAAAGTATGATATATGATGACAGCGGACATGGAACCCATGTGGCAGGATGTATTGCAGGGAATGGTTTTTCCTCTGGTGGAAAATATAAAGGAATTGCACCGCAGAGTCTTCTGTGTATTGGCAAAGTGCTAGACCATGAAGGGGATGGTTCCATCGAGAATATGTATCAGGGGTTGTTATGGATTATGCAGAACCGGCTAAAATACAGGATTCGCATTTTAAATATTTCGGTGGGCATCGGACAGAAGGGAGAGCAGAAGAAATTAGAAGAAGTAGCAGGACTTCTGGAGGCGGTCTGGGATGCAGGCATTGTGGTAGTGTGTGCGGCTGGAAATGCCGGACCGGATAATGGTACAATTTCTCCGCTTGGAAAAAGTCGAAAAGTGATTACTGTTGGGTGTCACGAAGGCGGATATTTTGGAAAAAGGAATGATTTGTGTGAAAACTATTCCGGCAGAGGAGATGCAGGCGAGGGGATTCGAAAGCCGGATATTGTAGCACCGGGAACAGATATTGTATCTTGCAACAACAAAAGAAATTCTTATATCAAAAAAAGCGGCACATCTATGGCAACGCCGATTGTATCAGGAGCAGCGGCGTTACTCTTACAAAAATATCCCTATTTGAATAATGAACAGGTAAAGCGAAAAATTGTTTATAGTGCGAATGATTTAGGAGATGTATGGAACAAACAAGGGTGGGGGATGCTTGACATTAAAAAATTATTGGAATATTGATATTGACATAAATGGTATGATTGTATACAATTATACCATACACGTTGGGAGGAGATAATCATGAGTGATGGAAGAACTTTTTTGAATCGTCCGGTAACAATGAACGAAAAGAACAATTTGTTAGAGATTGAGGAGCATATGTACATTCTGGATGATGTACCCAAACCAAATGTCTTTCGTAATATGTTTCCTTATTCTGAAATACCAAAGATTCCATTTAATGATAGAATCGTACCGCATAATATGCCGAAAGATATCTGGATTACGGATACAACTTTTCGTGATGGACAGCAGTCAAGAGCACCTTATACCACAGAGCAGATTGTTACG
>CAYVUF010000026.1:8186-13957 GCA_964454605.1 uncultured Bacteroides sp. | reverse complement strand
TCTCAATACCGGAACAAAAGCCAGTTTCCCGCAGCATTTCGATGTCAAAATTCGTCCGTTCTCCAATACGCTGTGCTTCCAGCAGTTTATCTTCTCCCTTAAAGTAACGCACCCGTTCCTCTAATTCTTTTTCGATATTTTTACAGGCTGCATTAATTTTCTCCTGTGGAACAACATAATGAGATGCTGGAAAAATCGCAATATGCTCTAATGATGCGTGTACCTGCCCGGTAAGTGGGTCGGTCTGTACAATGCGGTCAATTTCATCCCCAAAAAATTCAATTCGAACTAGAAAATCACCGCCCTCTGCCGGATATACTTCTAACACATCACCGCGCACCCGGAAGCAGGCACGTCCTAAATCCATATCATTTCGTGTGTACTGAATATCAATCAGTTCCCGAATCACTTCATCTCTGTCCTTCGTCATACCCGGTCGCAGGGACACAATCATCCCTTCGTAATCTTCCGGACTTCCCAAACCATAGATGCAGGACACACTTGCTACTACTACCACATCTTTTCTCTCTGCTAAAGATGCTGTCGCCGACAAACGCAATTTATCTATTTCATCATTGATAGCAGAATCCTTGGCGATATAGGTATCTGTCGAAGGCACATATGCCTCTGGTTGATAATAATCGTAGTAGGATACAAAATACTCCACCGCATTTTCCGGGAAAAATTCCTTAAATTCAGAGTACAACTGCCCTGCCAGGGTTTTATTATGGGCAATGATTAAAGTCGGCTTGTTCAAAGCCTGTATAATATTTGCCATAGTAAAGGTCTTTCCAGAACCTGTCACCCCAAGGAGTGTCTGGAATTGATTGCCCTTTTGAAAGCCCTCTACCAATTCCGCAATTGCCTGCGGCTGGTCGCCTGTTGGCTGATATTCACTGTGAAGTTTAAACTCCATAATACCCTCTTCTTTCCGAAATTTGATGTAAAAATAGACAAATCATACATTTATTATATCGTAGAATATCATTTAATATCCTACTACAAAATGTACGATTTGTCCACAATTTATAGAACATTCGTTCTGTTGCAATATCTGCTTTGCTGCAATTTTTCAAAAGATATACTAATGCAGCCACCTTCTGTACAATATTCTGCATATTCACAATTTACATCAATTTAACGGCCTCTGCAAATTCTTCCTTTGTATCTACAAAATAATATGGTTCATATTCTCCATATGCAGAAGGTCTGCTTATGGTAACAAGTTGTATTTTATCGTAACCTACTGCCTGTTCAATTTTTCTTTTAAACTCTGAAAGATGCTTCCCATGTGTTGTTCGTAATGCAACACAACCTACAGCATTTACATTTTTAGCAATCAGATAACACATGTTTTAGCGCCTCCTTAAAATTCTGTTCTGTTTGAATCTTAGCATTTTCATATAACTTTCGCAACTGCTGGCCTACAGAATTATCATAGTCTTTCTTGTAAATATATTTATGCAACCAATTATTATATTGTCTATCATAATAAGTATTATATTGAATTTCAATCGGATAATGACTTCCGCTCATTTGAAAATACACATGAATGCCACGATACCCGTCATCATTCGCTTTTCCCATTGACATATCAGCAACCCTATCGTTTCTGTTTCAACCATAATGGAAGGCTGACAATAATTATAAGATGCTCTGAGAATATCGTTGATATTCGTCATATAGTCATCAATCCCTGTTATCTCTCCTTTATCTTCAATACCAACAGCCAAAGTACCACCATCCGCATTTGCAAATGCAATAATCTATGTTGCCATCGCTGTTGCTTCTATTTTGGCACTTTTACGGTCAAACTATTGTTTTTCCGTAGTTGTACACATTTCTTCTATGGTCATATTTGGAACTCTCATGCCACAAAGCCTCCTAAAATAAATATTTCTTGCAAAAATCATACTCAATTTATATAATCCGCCCTTAGACTATAATATTATTCACTTTCTTGCTTTCTCCATAAAAACCACAACCTACTGTTTTTATTAGATTCGTTTTTCATAATATTTGTCGTAATGTGAAATCTTATTGTGTTACCATTCCAGCTTGTACAAAATACCCTTGAATGACGTACCGGTAATTCATCCACCAAAAAAGCACCTGCATTTGTCAACTTCATCAATAATTTTCTGGCATTGTTTCAACTCCATATATTAGGCTTACAACATCATTATATATCTATCCTTTACCTACAACAAGAAGCACCTTAAAATTTCAAAGCTATCTTCGCCAAGAAGTTGCGATTCTTAATCAAAAAAGAGAATAACTAGTGTCAGCTTACTTGCTGTTCCCCAATTATTCCCTTTCGTGTTTTCATTTATTTTCGTTTTCTTTCTCTAATAACTTTATTATTGCAGAAGGTTCACACACTTTAACAGAAAATTTCGCATAGTCTTTCGTATTTCTGCCTCACTATGTGTCAAACGATGAGTCAGATAATACATATCTGTGACTGACTTTGCCGTAATATACCCCTTTTTTTGAAGGTCAAATAATTATCATCTTAAAAAGAAAATCTCTCTTTTCAATTATATTATGTACAAATTTTATATTTACCAAACTTCAAAACAGAAACCCTATCTGACCATTAATCCCCTGCCTTCTCCGAATCCTGGCAAATGAGTGTGCCTGTGTAAGTATATGTGTACTTTCTTTGCATTCTCGGAGAACTTGCCTTTATCGGTTCTCCCTCAATACGGTTCTCAATGACTTCTACACTATCTCCCTCATTATCGTACACCATTTCCTTTACAAGATTCCCTCTATCATCGTACTCATATTCATAGAAACCATCAGAGCTATACGGAATTTGCGCATATGATTTAATCCTATTGCCAGATGCATCATACTCATATTCACGTTCAGTTAAATATGATTCGCCATCCCAATCACTATACTCATACCCCATCACTTTAATCTCATTTCCGGATGTGTCATACTCATACTCAAATTCACCCGAATAACGAACGCTGCCATCTGCGTTATAACTTATCGTTTTAATCTCATTCCCAGATGTATCATACTCATGTTCTTCCCAGCTATTAATACTTCCATCTGCGTTATAGATTATATATTTAATCTCATTCCCGAATGTATCGTACTCATGTTCTTCCCAGCTATTAATACTTCCATCTGCGTTATAACTTATCTCTTTAATCTCATTCCCGGATGCATCATACTCATATTCGCGCCACTGAATAATACTTCCATCTGCGTTATAGATTATATATTTAATCTCATTCCCGGAAGTGTCATACTCATATTCTCCCCAAGAACTAATACTTCCATCTGCGTTATAACTTATCTCTTTAATCTCATTCCCGGAAGTGTCATACTCCCATTCTTCCCAAGAACTAATACTTCCATCTTCGTTGTATCTTATATGTTTAATCTCATTCCCGGAAGTATCATAGTCCCATTCTTGCCACCAACTAATACTTCCATCTTCTTCCCATTCCTCCTTGCACATCTTCACATGTTCTGCCACATATTCTATCCGTTCGGTCAAGCTGGCGGCATCCACCACTTCCGCACCCTCTTGCAAGATTTCTATCGCTTTGTCATAATCATCCTGTGCCAAGTAAATGTCCGCTGCGTACAGATATACCTTTTCTTCCTGCGGATAAGAAGTTTTACACTCCAGATAGCATTCTTCCGCTTCTCCAAAATTGCCCGACTGAATATAGGATGCAATCTGCTCCTGATACTGCTGCATCAAATCAGAAACAGTCAATTCTTCCTGCTCATCAGAAACCACTTCTTCCGGTTCCTGTCTTTCTTCCTTCTCTGATTCTACTTCGTATTCTTCTGCCAGTTCCAAAGCAGCATCCTCTTTTTCCCGATGTCCAAAAGCAATCGCGCCTACAATTACTCCTGCACCAAGAATAGCAAGCAATACAAAAATTCCCTTTTTCTCAAAACGCTTGTTCTCAGTTCCACATGCAGGACAGTATTTGCTGTCTTTGCCAATTGGACTACCACATTTCTTACAATGCATTACTTTGACCTCCTCATAATTTCAATCATTCAGATGTTTTCGAAAGGTTTTCCTTCCATCTGCTTCCGAGTGGAAACTTTTCCATGCTGCGCTTACCACTACAATACTGCCTAAAATCCCCAGTATGACTCCAATTACTTTTTTCATCACCGCTCTCCCTTCGCTTTATCAGCATCCTTCTTTCTTTCCCATTCGTCATCATCCATCCAGTCATTTCCGACATCCCATTCATCATCGTCTATCCAGTCATCTTCTGTATTTTCACTGTCTAATGATGGTTCTTCCTCTGACTCTTCTTCCAATTCTGATTGGGTATCTGCTTCCGGTTCCTTCCAATCTTCGTCTTCAATCCAATCATCTTCTGCCGAAGCATTCACATCCAGCTTTTCTAGCTCAGCAGAAACTTCTTTTTCTTTTGTCTTTAGTTCTGACTTCTTGGGGTTTTCCTTTTTCTCTTTCGAAATTGTTTGTGTCTGATAATCGGATTCCTGTCGCTCTTCTGTGACTTCCGGCACAGTTATACTATCGTTATCCGCTTCCTCTATTTCGTCTTCCTCATCAGATTCCTCTTCTTGTTTCTTGTTCCAGAAATAGAAAATACCATATCCTGCTACAACCAAAAGCATGAAAACAAAAACACCGAGAATAATCCATCTGATAATACCATTTTCACCATCAGATTTCAGTAAGCCTTCCATAGACTGGTCGCTTACCAAAATGACATAGCTTGATGCGTGCTCCATCCGGAAAGATGCTTGTCCATTTGCATCAATCACACTTGCACATATAAATTCTAATTCCTTCGTTTCCGGATTGTAATAGAACAGATTCGCATATCTGCCACAATCTTCTGGTTTTAGGGAAACGGTAAGGACTGCATCAAAATCAAATGGTCCGTCATGAGCCAATGTAAATTGCACATATTCATTTCCATTTGCAATTCCATCAATCAGTTCTAACGGAATATCATTGCTGCCAAAAGTAATGCCCATATCAATATCAGTCAGACCATTAACATCCACATCACCAACATCAATATTCCATATTGCCTGATTTCCCATATTCAATTGCAATACAAAATTCTGCTCCTTTGCCATCTGCAATTTTTCTGTCGTCAAAACAGTAGTATCATCCATTTCCATCATTACAGATGGCTTAACGTAAGTTACCTGCTCACTATTTTCCGTACTTTCTTCTACCTTATAATCTTCGGATGTAAAAACAGTCTGTGACTCAACCGTTACTGCAGAATTCGATACCGGTTTTTTGTCTGCATTGGAAGGATTGGTGTTGACTGTATGATTACTCTCACCAGTCACCTTATCCGGTTCCGTCTGACTATTGGTTTCACCGCTTGTTACAACCGTTGTCGGTGCTGTGACAGAATTTGTATTGTCTGTTGTATTGTCTGTTGTACTCGCCGCTGATGTAGTCGCCGTCGTTCCATTATTTGTACTTTCATTAGTGGTACTGCCCGCACTGGTGGTTGGCTTGTTGGTAGTACTTTCACTGCTTGTATTGGTATTTCCGGTGTTAGTACTTCCGCTGCTCGTACTGCCACTGCTTGTACTGCCCACACTGGTGGTTGGCTTGTTGGTAGTACTTTCGCTGCTTGTATTGGTATTTCCGGTGTTAGTACTTCCGCTGCTCGTACTGCCACTGCTTGTACTTCCACTGTTGGTACTGCCCGCACTGATGGTTGGCTTGTTGGTAGTACTTTCACTGCTTGTATTGCTATTTCCGGTGTTAGTACTTCCGCTGC
>CAYVUF010000026.1:0-8086 GCA_964454605.1 uncultured Bacteroides sp. | reverse complement strand
TACTTTCGCTGCTTGTATTGCTATTTCCGGTGTTAGTACTTCCACTGCTCGTACTTCCACTGCTTGTGCTTCCAGAAGACGTATTGGTATTGTCTTCTCCAGATTCCTTTCCTGTAACTTTCACAATAACCGGAATATGGGTCACCACATAATAATTTTTTTCATCCGGATTGTAGGATACATAGAAAGTATACTCTCCTGCTTTCTCCAGCTCTGTTTCTGTGTCACTTTCCCATACAAAACCGCTCGGAAGCAAAATACTTCCAAGTTTTGAGCCCACCTCTATGGACAAATTTTCCGGCACCTGACAGTTCGGAATCGCCTTGGTTACCGTAAAACTGATATCTTTTGTTACCGTATTATATCTCTGGGTATCCGTTGGTGTATAAATCGCGGCATAAGCACTTGTACCTGTTGCGATGCTCATATTTCCATTGACCCATGTCCAACCGTCCGGCAAGCTAATATCAGAAAGTTTCAAACCTTCCTTATAGGTAACCGGGGACAAGGTCGGTGTTGTTACACTTGGCGTTGCTTTCACTACCGTTACGGTACAGCTTGCAGTGCTTGCTCCGCTTCTGCTGCAGGTAATCGTAGCAGTTCCAGGTGCAATAGCAGTAATTTTTCCCTGATTATCAACCGTTGCTACTGCAGTATTACTGCTGACAAATGTCATATTGTTAACGTTGTCAACTTTCGAACCATTCACATAGGGTATAATTTTCGCTGTTTTATCTACTTCCAGGCTGCCAATGGAGGTCTTATCCAGAGTAATGGAATCTGTTGCATTCGGTTTTGAGCATGCAGATGCAGGCATATTATTATAAACCGGAATTTTGAAAACAAAACTGTTTTCTAATGCTCCGGCACTATAGTATGCTTTCCGCACATTAGTTGCTTCCGAACTGGGTGCCTGAATATTCTGCATATATTGATGCGTGAAATTAGCGTATCCACCATTAGAAACATTAAATTTTTCCAGGTACAGTGTATCTTGTCCTTTCAAAATATAATTCGTTCCAATAATCTGAGAACCGCCCTGTAAAGACTTATAACGTGTATTCCATCCTTGTGCCACCGCTTTTTTCAGACCGCTTACAATCACCGCCTGATCGGTTGTTCCTGATGCACCTACATTAAAGTAGTTATAATAACCTTCAAATCCACTGTATGTACCAGAAATAAGCGGAGAAGTACCTTTTCCCTGCTCCTGCAAAACTCTGGAGGCAAGATGGAACGGACTGATGCCCAGATTCTGTCCAATCTTAGCAAAAGCCTGCGCATAGGTCTGATTCTCCCCTGGTATGGTAGATGACATAAAAGATTTATTCAAAATTTCCTGGACTGCTTCTGTGGTATGGTAGGAACCATTATAGGTTAACTGCTCAAACTGAAAAATAGCCGGGTCTGTCAGGAAATTTCTTGGGTCCATAAAATACCTCAGAATGCCCTCCGAGGCATAATACCATCCCTGTCCATAGTTTCCATTCTTCCAGGAATCCGAACAAGAAGCTGAAACCAGATTTTTATCTCCTAATTCTTTCGCAATTGCTGTATTAAAATCAATTCCTGTATCCATTCTGACAAAAGTCCAGTTTGGATGGGCCTCTTTTAACGCGTAAAGCGCATTCTGATAAGAAGCCGGAAATTGTTCGATGTCCGGATACCCATCAGAAACCTCCATAACCGACGGAACCGCTTCCAGATTGACATACTTATCTTTCCATTCCGCAAGTTCTTCATCTGATGTTGCCAGGTAACTGCTTTCAACATATCCTTTATATTCTGCACCATTCTGATACAGCACTACCTTATACCAGACATAACCAGTTTCATCCATTTCCACATCCGTTATCAAAACAGATTGTCCGCTGACCGCCTCAACGATGGTCTGACTTTCCGCATCTGCACTTTCTTTTACTTCGTATTTATCGCACAAATACACTAATGCCAGAATACTTTTCTCCTGCAAAATATTCTGTAATGCGCTTTTTGCCTCTGAAAGGTCAGCAATCATGCCTGTTGAGAGTACGATTACAATACAAGGAGGCTCCAGACTGTCTTTTACAGAATCTGCAATGACATATTTTTCTTCCTCCCAGACAGGATAAAAAAGATAAGAAGCCAGAGTTGACTGTTCAAAATCATCTGCACATTCCCAAGTAACCGCTATCTCAGAACTGGTATCCTCACCTTCAAACTGCACCAGAAGAGTGGTCGGAAAAGCATCCAGCGCTTCTTCCAACGACGGTTTATATGTAGTAATAAAATATGAATCTTCTTCGGATAATTCTTCAAAAGCAGTAATATATTTCACTTCCTGCAAATCCTGGCTCTCATTGTCCGAGGTTCCGCTTTCGTCTGCCTGCTCTGTTTCTGTCGTCACATCTGTCGGTGCTGCTGCCAGTGTCATACATGGCTGCATCATTCCAAGAATGCCTGCCAACAAATATGCCGATATCTGAATTCCCTTTTGTATCTTTCTTTTTCTCATCTGCAATAAAACCCTTTCATGCCATCTATTTGCTTCCCTTTTCCCTTATAATCTGCAAACAGGCATATTATCACATTATGTTAACATAACCCATGTTACTATTTATCGTAAATTATGTCAACTGAATAAATCAAAAAAATACCACAATCTTTGTACGTTAGACATACAAAAATCGTGGTACCTATCATTATTATGCTATTCTTATTGCGCTATCATCTTCTGTACTTCTTCTTTCGCACTCTCTAACTGATTATCAATCCCATTGTCATAGTAAGCATCTGCATCAAATTCACATGTGATATCCGGTTCAATACCGATTTCATGAATATTGTTGCCTTTCGGTGTGTAATAAGCACTTACGGTTAGTTTCAAAGCAGTGCCATCCGTAAGGGGCAATACCCTCTGCACAATTCCTTTTCCATAAGTTGTTGTGCCCATCAAAGTGCCTATACCATAATCCTTAATGGCACCTGCCAGAATTTCGGATGCACTTGCAGAATTGCCATTTACCAATACTACCATTGGTATCTGCAGTCGGTTCTTGCCATCACAACTATATTCCGTTCTTTCACCATTTCGGTCTTCCGTATATACAATCAGACCCTCCGGCAAAATTTGTCTTGCTATATCCACAACTGCGGAAAGACTTCCGCCCGGATTGCTTCTCAAATCCAAAACCAGTCCCTTGGCATCAGAGCCTTTTATTACTGCCATTGCCTCTGTAAACTGGTCTACTGTGACTTCATCAAATTCTGTAATCTGAATGTAGCCAATCCCATTCTCCAGCATTTCATAATTTACTGTTGGCGCTTCAATTTTTCTTCTTTCTACAGCAATTTGCAGGTAATCTTCTTCCCCTTCCCGGTAAAGAGTCAGATGAACCATCGTTCCTTCTTCCCCTTTGATATGGGAAACTATCTCGGACAGCTCCAATCCCTGCATGGATTCTCCATCCACTTCATAAATAATATCATTTTCACGAAGTCCTGCTTCTTCTGCCGGAGTTCCTACAATCACACCACTGATTTTTCCAAAGCCTGTGGTTTCATCCAGACTCACATAAGCACCTATGCCATAGTAAATACCTTCTGTATCTTCCATCAGGTCATTCCACTCTTCTTCCGTATAATATACAGAATATGGGTCACCTAAAGAATTTACCATACCAGAATACATACCTTCAATCATGGCATCTACATCGATGTCTTCCTCTTTATAGTAATATTCATCAATCACATCTTCGATTGCTTCCAGTTTTGCCAGGGATTCATCATTTACCACTTCAGTAGCTGCAGACTCATCAGATCCTTCTGTGCTGGTCTGTTTTATGAGGGGAAATCTCAAGGTATCTTTGAGTTTCACCCCGACATAAATACAACTTGCTACTAGTGTACTTGCAACAATACCTGTTACCAGTCCAAAAAGAAACATACCCTTGGTCTGCTGTGGCGGCTGCAATTGTGGCTCCTGTTGTCTGGGGGCATTCTGATTCAAATTATCCATAGCTCCCTGATTCATTTTATTATTACTATATCCGTAATCATCCAAAATCATTCATCTCCATTTACTTTAAATAATTCCATGGACTTACATAATTACCATTCAGGCGGACACCAAAATGCAGATGGTTTCCAGTAGAACGTCCTGTTGTTCCTACGCCGGCTATCGTCTGACCTTTCGTTACTTCCTGTCCCTTGGATACATACAACACCGATGCGTGCATATAAATCGTATACAAACCGCCGCCATGATCAATCATAATATAGTTTCCCATGCTGGAACTATATCCTGCTGCTACCACATCACCATTATATGCTGCCAGAATCGGTGTGCCTGCAGGCGCGGCAAGGTCAATACCATTATGGAACTTCTGTACTCCCAGTGTCGGGTGAATTCGATTTCCATAATCATCAGACAGTCGCTTATATCCAGGACACGGAAACGCAAACATACCACCATCATATACTCTTGCAGCAGCATTCTGCGCTGCCAGTCTTGCCTTTTCTTCCGCTATTGCTTTCTCCAACGCAGCAATTTCTGCATTCTGTGTTGCAATCATATCTTCATATTCTTTGATAGCAGCTTCTTTATCACTGATATCCGCGGATACGGAATTTATCTGCGACTCCTTCTCAGAAATCAAAGTACTGACTGCTGTTTCTTCTTTCTCCACTGCAAGTTTCGCCTCATCCAGAACGGTTTTCTCTGCTTCCAGTTCTTCCTTACAGAGCGCAATCATTTCTTTGGTCTGTACATATTCATTTAGTTTGTTTCTATCATATGCGGAAAGTGCTTCTATATAATCCGCTTTGTTCATAGAATCAGAAAACCCATTTGCGGAAAAAATAAGCTCCAGATACAACGTATCTCCTTTCTCATACATAAATTTGATACGTTCCTTCATTGCTTCATATTGTTCTTCCTGCTTTGCAATTGCATCATTCAGCTCTTCTGTTGTAGTAACAATTTCTGCCTCTTTTTCTGTAATCAGATTCTTATATTCTTCTATTTTTTCCTGAATTGTGCCAAGCTCTGCATCTAGCTGCGTTACATACGCAGTCAAATCACTTTTGGATTGCTCCAGTTCCTTTTTGACCTTTTCCACATCAGTCAAACCGTTTTTTAAGGACTCGACTTCTTTTTTCGCACTCTCAACTTCCTTTTCCTTCTCTTTAATGCTCTCGTTTGTAACCGCGTGAACATCCTCTAACGGAAATAGAAATGCCATGCCGATGCATGCCGCTGTCAAAAATATTCTTTTCCAAAATTTCATTCCGGTCATACTGCCTTTCGTCTGTGAAATCCCCTTCTATACTCTAAGATGTTTTCTAACTGTTACAATACTTCCCAGAAAACCAATCCCAACTCCAAGACCCAGTGATACCGGAGTCAGCATACGGAAAATTTCTTCCACTGTCAGGAAGCTAAGCAGTGAGGAAAGCATGGAAAAACGTTCCAGAACATACTCCATGACAATATTGTACATCACATAAATAAATCCCAGTGGAATTGCTGCTCCAATCAAGCCTATCAAGATACCTTCCACAACAAACGGGGAACGTACAAAAAAATCTGTCGCTCCAATATATTTCATAATATTGATTTCTTCTTTTCTGACAGAAATACCAATGGTAACTGTATTACTGATAAGGAATACAGATACTGCAAAAAGGATTGCAATAATACCTACGGAAACATATGCAACCAGCGCATTCACACCAGTCAAGGTAGTGGCTGTAATTTCAGAACGATTTACCATTCTGACTCCTTCCACCGATTCCAGATATGTTACCAGTGCCGACTGCATAGAAACATCATTCAGATAAATTTCATAGTTGGCAGAATCGGCAAGCGGATTCTCGGTAAAACCATCGGCATATTCACCCAGATACTCTGTCTTAAAACTTTCCCATGCTTCTTCAGCAGATACGAAATGGATATTAGACACTTCTGGTCTTTTGGAAATCAGCTCCCCAATTTCCTGTATTCTCATATCTTCAATGCCTTCATCGAAGAAAACAGTTACCGATACACCCTGCTCCGCTGTTTTCACGATGTTCTGGAAGTTCATTACAATCGCATAGAATAAACCAAACAGAAACAGACACGCACTGATGGTTGCTATGGATGCAAGTGTAAACCACTTATTTCGAAAAAGATTACTGAATCCCTGACGAAGGGTATAAAACAAAGAACTAATCCTCATCAATGTATCCTCCTTTTTCCTCGTCGCTTACAATCACACCTTTTTTCAGTGTAACGACTCTCTTCTGCATTGCATTCACAATTTCTCTGTTATGCGTAACCACTAATACAGTTGTTCCATTTTCATTGATTTGTTCCAACAGTTTCATAATTTCCCATGAATTTTTCGGGTCCAGATTACCTGTCGGCTCATCCGCAAGCAGAACCGTCGGCTGATTTACCAAAGCTCTTGCAAGCGCCACACGCTGCTGCTCACCACCGGAAAGCTGCTTTGGTTTTGCTTTGTATTTTCCAGCCAGTCCTACAATTGCAAGAATGCTTGGTACATTCTTCTTAATCTCTTTGTTTGATTTCTGTATGATTCTCTGTGCAAAAGCTACATTTTCATACACATTTCTATCTTTTAACAGACGGAAATCTTGAAAAACAATCCCTATGTTACGTCTGAATTTAGGGATTTTTCTATGCTTAATCTTGGATAAATCATAACCAAGTACATTGATATAACCATCTGAAATAGTAAGTTCCCTAAGAAGTAGCTTAATCAAGGTTGATTTTCCAGAGCCGCTGTCACCAACAATAAAGACAAACTCTCCCCTGTTGATATGCAGGTTAATATCCTTTAATGCAGGTGAACCTGTTGAATAGGCTTTGCTGACATTCGTCAGTGTAATGATTTCATTACTCTCTGATACTGCCTTTCTCTTCTTTTTCTTTACAGGTGCAGCTTTACTTCCACTCTTGTTCTTTTTCTCTTCCACAATAATTCTCCTCTTTAATACTCAAAACTCTCCATGTACTTCATGTATTTGACAACCATTAATGCAATTTTAAAAGTAATGGCATCCTCAAATACTCTTAAATCCAGTCCTGTACTTTTCTGCAATTTATCCAGTCTGTATACTAACGTATTTCGATGAATAAAAAGTTGTCTGGATGTTTCTGAAACGTTCAGGCTGTTCTCAAAGAATTTATTGATTGTAGTCAGTGTTTCTTCATCGAAATCATCCGGACTCTTTCCATCAAAAATCTCTTTGATAAACATTTTGCAAAGCGGAATCGGAAGCTGATAAATCAAACGTCCAATACCCAGTTCGCTGTATGCAATCACATTTCTTTCTCCAAAGAAGATTTTTCCTACATCCAATGCCATCTTGGCTTCTTTATAGGAACGACTCACTTCTTTGATTTCATTCACAATTGTACCATAAGCAATGCGGACATTCCTCATATTCTCTTTCTCTAAAAAGCTTTCGATGCCTGCTGCTGTCTTCTCGATTTCTTTCACGCTGTCGCCTTCCGACAAATCTTTCACGACGATTACATTATTCTCATCTACTGCGGTGATGAAATCCTTGCTGTTTGCCCCAAAATAAGTACGCATTACTTCCAGCACATTATTTTCCTTCGCATTGTCCGTTTCAATAATCATGGCAACACGCTTATTATCTGCCTGGATATGTAATTTCTTCGCGCGGCTGTAAATATCCACCAAAAGCAGATTATCCAGCAACAGATTCTTGATAAAGTTATCCTTATCGAATCTCTCTTTGTAAGCAACTAACAGATTCTGAATCTGAAATGCCACCATCTTGCCTACCATATAAACATCTTCGCCAAGACCGCCTGCAATCAGAATATATTCCAACTGCTGCTCATCAAAGATTTTAAAATACTGATACCCCTGTATCTCCTGTGAATCTGCCGGTGATTTGGCAAATTCTGCCGCCGCCTTGCCGCACTTCTCCATTTCATCTGCAGTCATGGCAACCGCCTTGCCATCAATATCCATCACACAAAGTTCTACTCGCGTAATAGACTTGAGCCCTTCAATTGTGTTCTGTAAAATCTGATTTGAAATCATACTGGTCCCACCCCTTTAAATAT
>CAYVUF010000025.1:0-13964 GCA_964454605.1 uncultured Bacteroides sp. | reverse complement strand
CTGAAAGATCAGCAAGAGAAGGTAGAAATCCTCAGAGTGGTGCTGTTATGCAGATTCCTGCATCTAAAGCTCCAAAATTCAAAGCTGGTAAAGCTTTAAAAGATTCTCTTAACGCTTAATTCGTAAAGACTGAAAGATGAGATGAAAGACCTGTACATGCCTTGCATGAAACAGGTCTTTTTATATAACAGGAAAATAATTGTGGAGATAGAATATGAGATTAGATAAATATTTAAAAGTGTCCCGTTTAATCAAAAGAAGAACTGTGGCAAATGAAGCATGTGATGCTGGAAGAGTTTTCATAAATGATAAACCGGCAAAAGCATCTGCAAATGTGAAAGCAGGGGATATCATTACGATTCAGTTTGGAAATAAAGAAGTTAAAGTAGAAGTGTTAGATGTTCAGGAAACCGTCCGTAAGGAAGAGGCAAAAGAATTATTCCGCTATCTGACATAAACAGAAGACTTTGTACATACATTTAACTGGAAGAGAATTTCAGGGAGGTATGTATGGAGGATTTAAATAATATCAATAAAAAACCCCATAAACTGATGCTTACCAATCGAAGGACATGTACTATCAGCGGAGTAAATGATGTTTTATCTTTTGATGTAAATGAAATTTTGTTGGAAACAGAGCAGGGAATGTTGATGATAAAGGGAAACGAGCTGCATGTCAGCAGATTGTCACTGGACAAAGGTGAAGTAGACATCGATGGCAGGATTGACAGCCTGACGTATTCTGAGAATGCCGGATATGCTGCAAAGAGTGAATCTCTGATAGCCAGATTATTTAAGTAGGTGATATATGAGTCGGGATATTATCCGCGAAATTACTTTTTTTCTTCATTCCATCCTGATAGGAATTATTATCACATTTGTTTATGACTGGTTTCTGATTCTGAGAAAATTGATGAAACATGGCATCGTATGGATATCCATAGAAGATTTCATTTTCTGGACAGGATGCGGTATTGGTGTTTTTTATATGCTCTATCGGGAAAATAATGGCATTTTGCGATGGTTTGCTGTTTTAGGTGCCATGATAGGAATGATATGTTACAAATTATTGATAAGTAAACGATTTGTTCATATTATGTCAACGTGTATATACAAGATAATGTGCTTGCTTTTTCGTGTCATACAAATTGTGCTAAAACCACTGAAATGGCTTATTTGCAAGGCTAAACGGTTTTGTGTTTATTTGAAAAAGAAAATGAAAAAGTGGCAAAATTTCATAAAAAAGAAGTTGACGGTCTACCTAAAAATGCTTAAAATGGTTTTATGTAAACATTAAAACAGAGTGTTTTTTGTTTATGTAAAAAGGGGAGTATTGGAGTGGTATCATGGCAAGAAGAGCTGCATATCGAAAGAAGCGGCAGAACAGAACCGGTATGTTTCTGGTAACAACTGTCGTACTTATGATGTTGGTCGTTGTAACGATTAAGAGTGTAGAGCTTCAGGAGAAGAAAGAGGCTTATGCACAGAAAGAGGCGGTATTATTGGAGCAGATTGCTGCAGAAGAGGCACGTACCGCAGAAATAGAAGAATATGAGAAGTACACCCAGACGAAGAAGTATGTAGAAGAAATAGCCAAGGATAAACTTGGTCTGGTATATGATGGCGAAATTATTTTTAAAGACGAAAATTAAGCAGATTTTGGAAAAATCCAGAATCTGTTTTTTTTGTTTGACAATTTCCTACTAATCCTCTTGAAATTATATGAAAAAAACTATTGACAAAAAGTATTATAAGGAGTATATTTAGAGCACATTATTCATATGGAAATAGTAGGAAATAATAATATGAGGAGGAAGTACATATGAAAAAGAAATTATGGAGTTTACTTTTTACAGTAGTATTATCGGTGAATTTTCTGACAGCATGTGGCAGTTCTGAGGAAGGAACAGGGGAGAAACCTCTTAGAGTTTTGGCATGGAATAGTATGGTGGGTCATGTTGATTCAGTGCTCGCCTATGCAGGAGGTTACTACGAAGAAGAAGGACTGAATGTAGAAATGATTTATAACAATTCGAATCCTGATAATATACAGGCTTTATTAGAGGATAAAGCAGATCTGGTTTCAGCAGGAGCAACTGCTGTCTTAAATTATATCGACCAGGGTTCGGATATTGTTATTCTCGGAGGACAGATGTCAGAGGGTGCTTCTCTTTATGCATTGCCGGAACGAGCAGATGAATTTCAAGAGTTGAATGAAGAAACCCTGGCAGGAAAAAAGATTGGAGTAACAAGATTAAACACAGGAGATATTGCTTTTCGTAAAATTTTAGCGGATAGAGGGGTGGATATTTCGAAAATCCAGTTTGTAGAATTAGATTCACAGGCAACGGTGGTATCGGCAGTTTTAAAGGGAGAAGTCGACCTTGGTATTGCTTTTTTAACTTATCGACAGAGTGCGGAAGAACAAGGTCTGGTTCCTATCAGTTATTTAGATGGTGAAGATGAATGGAAAGGATTTATCTGCTGCCTTATTTTTACAACAAGAGAAAAATTAAATGCAGACAGAGATTCTTATGTAAAAGCGATGAAAGCAAATATTAAAGCCTATGCGCTTATCAGACAGAACCAGCAAAAAGCCACAGAATATGCGCTGAATGCACTGGAAGTAGATGAGAAAACTTTTACCAGTCAGGTATATGAGTATGGGCATATTGCATTTAATCCGAATCCAGATGTTAAGAATACAAGTGAATTTTTTCAGGCAATGGTTGATATCGGATATTCAGAAGGTAATGTAAATATTGAAGATTATATAGATGCTACGGTATATCAGGATGCACTTGCAGAACTTCTTACAGAAGAACCTGATAATGAAATTTATCTGGAGTTGAAAGCAGAAAGTGAAATGACAAACAGTTGCTGTGATTAACCATAGAAATGAGATGGTGGATAGCTAAGATAAGGAAAGGTCACAGGGTCAGTTATGGGAAAAATTGATTTAGAGGATATTTCTCTCGATTATACAGAAAATGGAACAATATATACCGCACTGGATGGAGTAACTTTTTCTGTGCAAGAGGGAGAATTTGTAAGTATTATTGGTTCCAGCGGATGTGGAAAGAGTACTATTTTAAGCGTGCTTGCAGGATTAAACAATCCCAAAAGCGGAAGTTTTCGCATTGATGATGCAGAAACAAGAGGAACAGGAAAAAATCGAGGTGTTGTATTTCAACATTATTCACTATTTCCCTGGATGAGTGTGAAAAAGAATGTTGAGTTTGGGATAAAACAGAATTTTCCAAATCTTTCCAAAAAGGAGATTTCAGATAAAGCAAAAGAATATCTGGAACAGGTGGGATTAAAAGGATTTGCATCGAAATATCCCCATCAGCTTTCCGGTGGAATGCAGCAAAGAGCGGCCATTGCCAGAACACTTGCGATGGAAACGGAAATTTTACTAATGGATGAACCGTTTGGCGCGATTGATGCAAAAAACAGAGTCATTTTACAGGATTTGCTGTTAAATCTTCTGGATAAAACAGAGCAGAAAAAGACAATTGTTTTTGTTACGCATGATGTGGATGAAGCAATTTTGCTGTCCGACCGGATTCTTTTTATGAATCAAAAGAAAATAGAAGCAGAGATAAACGTTCCTTTTGGAAGACCAAGAAACCGGGAAAAACTAAATTCTAATCCAGAATATCAGCACCTTCGCAGAAAAATTGTAGATTTGTTCTACTATGAAGAACCGGAAAAATTTACATTTGAAGGAGGGGAAGGCATATGATTAAGAAAATACATACGGTATTGCCCCACATATTGTTTCTTGCACTGGTGTGGCTGATTTTTCAGCCGGCAGTGGATGCCACAGAAGCATATACTTCTTTTCTTGTTGTATCAGCGCTGATAGAAGTGATACTTCTTATAAAAAGAAAAAGTAAGATAGCCACAGATATTGGAATTGTTGTTTATGTATTATTGATTATCTGGGAAGTACTTACAGCAAAAATTGGCGTAGAAAATCCGATGCTTTATCCTGCACCTGAAAATGTATTTGGTATTTTCATACAGGATTATGAGAAAATCATGGAAGGGGTTTTCAGTTCCTTGAAATTGATGTTTACTGCTTTTGGCCTTGCACTTTTATTTGGTGTGGGACTGGGGTTGGTGGTTGGTCTTTCCGACAGACTTTCTGGCACGATTATGCCGATAGTGCGTGTAATCAGTCCGATTCCGCCTATTATTTATTCTCCTTATGCAGTAGCTTTATTACCTAGTTTTCGTGCAGCCTCTGTTTTCGTAGTTACTATGACGATTTTCTGGTCCATTTTTATGAATATGGTTTTAAGTGTTCGTGAAATTGATAAGAAGATTATGGATTCTGCCAAGACATTAAATTTAAAAAAGAGCACTATGATTTTGCAGATTCTATTACCTTATTGTCTGCCGGGAATTATGAATAGTTTATCCGTATCCGTATCAACTTCTTTCCTTGTTTTGACAGCGGCGGAAATGATAGGGGCAACTGCCGGACTGGGATGGTATATTAAATATCATGCAGATTTTGCGAATTTTACCAAAGTTATTTTTGGTATTATTATGATTGGTGTTGTAGTTACTTTTCTGAATGGATTGCTTGCGGCAGGTAAGAAACTGTTGATTCGGTGGAGGTAGAACATGAGTACAAAAGTGGGATTTAATGAAAGATTACATGCTTATATTGCAGCGAAATATTATGTGCATCTTACACAAAGTTTTGAGGACAGAGGACTGAGCGCTTTTATTCATGGAACCCAGTATTATGCAATGCAGAGAGGCAGACGGATGGCACAGAGGGCAATTCGGGATGGAAAGGAACTGACACAGGATGTTTACAATCAGTATGGTGAATGGGTCAATACAGAGGAAATAAAAGCAGAAGGAATTGCAAATAAAATGGAAGTAACACCGGAGGGATACTTAAAAATAACGCAGTGCCCCTGGTATACACAGTTTCGGGAAATGGGACTTACGCAGGCAGGTGCAGAATATTGCCGCCATTTAGACAGTGCAATTTCCAGAGGTTTTAACCCTTATCTGAATTATATTGTGGATACAACACTGCATGTCAGCGACTGCTGTATTCATCGCCTTGCTTCTGGAAAGATTGCGCAAGGAAGTGAAAAAGGGAAAAATCCGACAGGATTAAAGAACTTTGAATACCATTGTGCACATTCTTATTGGGCATATCATGAGGTGACAGCTTCGATTTTTCAATCGGAAGGAGAAAAAGTTAATCAGGCAGTTTTAGCAGATATTGAACAGGATTATGGGAAAGAAACAGCAGACATTATCTGGAGTTATCGTAATACAAATTTTAATGTCTGCGATTAAAGCAGGAGGAAGAAAAGAGATGACGAAGAAGATAGGATTTATTGGCGGTGGCTCAATGGCAGAAGGAATTATCAGAGGCTTGATTTCTTCGGAAACACTGGAAGCAGAAAAAATATATGTGAAAGAAATTTTGCCGCAGAGAAAACAGTATCTGAAAGAACAATATCAGATACAGTTAATGGATAACTTAGACGAGCTGGCAGAGAAAGCAGATATTCTTGTTCTGGCTGTTCGTCCCCAGGATGCAGAAAAAGTTGCACAAGAATTAGCAGGTGTGATTCGTGAGAAAAATGTTCTGGTATCTATTTGCGCAGGAATTCCCATTGGAAAGCTGGAAGGATGGGTAGGAGAGCAGACTGGTTATGCAAGAATTATGCCCAACACATTGATTGATGTGAAAAAGGGTTATAGTGCCCTGGCATTTAACGGAAAAGTTTCGCAGGAGAATCAGGATGAGATACGGAAGATTACAGATGCCATTGGAGATACCATGATTCTTCCAGAAAGCAGTTTTGATGCTTTTACAGCACTAAGTTGTGCAGGACCGGAGTGGATTCTGCTATTTGCAACAGCATTAGTGGATGCCGGTGTAGAATCGGGTCTTTCCAGAAAGGATGCGAAGAAAATTGTTGCACAGAATCTGACAGGTACAGGTTTATTGCTGAATACGAGTCTGAAACATCCTTATCAGATAACGGATGATATGAATACACCGGGCGGTATTGGTATCGCTGGATTTCATAGCTTTGCCAAAGCAGGACTGCATGGAATTGTGATGGATGCTGTACAGGCGGCTTATGAACGCACAACTGCACTGGGAAAATAGAAGTCCGGATGAAACAAAATAGTGGAAAAACGCAGACAGTCGGTATTGATTTTTTGTCATTACCGACTTTTTATATGGAATAATGAGGACAAACTTCACATATATTGATTTAATAGATGGCACAAAGAGGGAGGCGCGAAGAAAATGAAGAAGCAGACAAATTTGGAGGAAGATAATCTGGTAGCCATGATACCGGAATATGGAAGACAGAAATTACTCGGG
Source organism: uncultured Bacteroides sp. (assembly GCA_964454605.1). GTDB lineage: Bacteria > Bacillota > Clostridia > Lachnospirales > Lachnospiraceae > UBA3282. The sequence goes on along the minus strand of CAYVUF010000025.1, from coordinate 7,582 downwards.
TATGCGGAATCGTTTCGGGATTTAGCAGAGCTTTTTGAAGAAAAAGAAGAAACAGAAGAGTATCCGCAGGATACCACCAGACAGGAATATCTTTTACAGAAAAAACTATGTGAGAACAAAGGACTGTTGGCAGACCATCTGAAAGAAATGGCACATATTATGACAGATGTTGCACAGGAAACATACCGTTATCGTCCTGTTGGGGAAAGACGATACAGAAAAATAGCACGTGCCTTGAAGGAATCCGGGATTCTGCTAAAAAATCTGTTTGTTCTGGAGAATGAGGACGAGCATATGGAATTAAGTCTGGTTATGAAAGCCGAGTCCCAGGAGAATATTGTCATAGAAGATGTAGCCGATTTGATTTCTGTGGCAATGAATATGCGCATCCGGCCATCAAGAAGCGGACCTGTTTTTATGACAAGAGAATGGAATGCCTATCATTTTCTGGAAGAGCCTGCTTATCATATTCTGACCGGAGTTGCCAAGGCGGTGAAGGAAACGGAGAAGATTTCCGGTGACAATTATTCTTTTGATGAAATGGAAAAAGGAAAAATGATAACCACTCTCTCAGATGGAATGGGTTCTGGAGAGAGGGCCTGCAAAGAATCCGAAAAAGTAATTGAAATGGTGGAAAGATTATTGGAAGCCGGATTTCGGAAAGAGGCTGCGGTTCAGATTATCAATGGAGCACTGGCAGCAGGAGGTCAGGAGCAGAGTATGTCTACGCTGGATATCTGCGAAATGAATCTTTACACCGGAGAATGTGATTTTATCAAAGTAGGTGCAGCCTGCACATATATTAAAAGAGAACACCTGGTAGAGCGCATTTCATCGAGAAATCTTCCGCTTGGTATTTTTCAGCAGATAGAACCGGAAATTATGAAAAGACAGCTCCAGGATGGAGATTATGTGATTATGCTTTCGGATGGTATTCTGGATGCGTTGTCACAGGGAATGGGGGAAGAAATTCTGCCTGAGATTATCGGAAAGACCACGCACACAAATCCGGGGGAGATTGCCAATCAGATATTAAGCTATTGTCTGCACCAAAGCAGAGGACAGATACGGGATGATATGACGGTGTTGGTTACTGGAATCTGGAAACAGATGGAATAAAAGAGTATTACAGAGGATTTGCTTTTTTAGGAAAAGTTCATTATAGTAGTAACTATGAAAACAGAAGAAACCTTGAAGAAAGTAAAAAAATATAACGAGAAATATCAGATGCTTTCGGCAGGAGATATTGTGGTAGTGGGAGTATCCGGCGGAGCAGATTCTGTCTGCCTTCTGCATATACTTTGGGAATTATCGAAAGAACTAGGTTTTTGGTTGCTTGCAGTCCATGTGCATCATGGTGTCCGGGAGGATGCAGACCAGGATGCGGCTTATGTGGAGGAACTTTGTCAACAGCTTGCAGTACCCTTTTTTCTGAAAAAAACAGATATGTATGCTTATGCCAGAGAAAAAGGACTGTCACCAGAGGAAGCGGGCAGACAGCTTCGTTATCAGGCATTTGAGGAGGTACTGGAAGGAGTTGTGCAGCCAAAGGAAAAGTATAAAATTGCGGTTGCCCATAATAAGAATGACCGGGTTGAAACCATGCTGTTTCATCTTTTCCGGGGCAGCGGACTGAAAGGGTTATGCGGAATCCCACCGGTAAGAGAGCATATTATCCGGCCGCTGCTTTGTCTGGAAAGAGCCGACATTGAAGCATATCTGCGGGAAAGAAATATCGCGTTCTGTATAGACAGTACCAATGAAGAAGATACTTATACCAGAAATAAAATCAGACATCATATTCTTCCCTATGCGGAAGAGCAGATTTGCAAAAATGCTGTGGCACATATGGGAGAAACAGCAGATATCCTGCTGGAAACCGAAGATTTTTTAAAGAAACAGACACTGCTTGCTTATGAAAGATGTCATATAGAGGCAGCAGCCGAAACCATTGCGTTGGATGTTTTTCGAACAGAAGACCCTTTTTTGCAGAAAAGAATATTGTTACGATGTCTGGAGCAGGTAACAGTACATCGGAAGGATATTACAAAAGAGCATGTGGAGGCAATCTTAGCTCTGGCATATAAAGATGGCAGTAAGGAGCTTTCTCTGCCCTATGGTTTAACTGCCTGCAAGGAATATGACAGACTTTCTTTTCTGCAAAAAAAGGACACTGCAGACAAAGCAGCAAAATGCAGGAAGGGGAAGGAAACAGGGCAGGAAACGGAAAAAATGGAAATTTCGGTATATATTCCGGGAGAAATAGAAGTTCCGGGAATCGGTACGATGGAGTTTCAATGTTTGTCAGGAGATACCTTTTTCTGCAAAAAAGGTCAAATTATTCCGGAAAAGACATATACGAAATGGTTTGATTATGATAAAATAACTAAGTCTTTAGTAATTAGAACCCGAAAAACAGGGGATTATCTTACTATTGATAAAAACATGAGAAAACAATCTGTAAAAGACTACATGATGAATGAAAAGATTCCAAAAGGCGAAAGAAATCAACTTTTTCTGCTGGCTGATGGGGAACATATCTTATGGATACCAGGATACCGGATTAGTCAGTATTACAAAGTGGATGAAAATACCAGACGAATTTTACAGGTACGAATCAGAGGAGGAAGATAATGGCTGAGCGAGTTGAAGTTTTGTTATCAGAAGAGGAAGTAGATAAGAGGATTCAGGAAATCGGAGAACAGATTAGTAAGGATTATGACGGAAAACAGATACATCTGGTGTGTGTTTTAAAGGGCGGCAGTTTTTTTATGTGTGAACTTGCCAAAAGAATTACAGTTCCGGTATCTTTAGATTTTATGTCTGTTTCCAGTTATGGAAGCGGAACACAGTCCAGTGGAATTGTAAAAATTGTGAAAGACCTGGATGAACCGTTAGAAGGTAAAAATGTTCTGGTGGTAGAGGATATTGTAGATTCCGGCAGAACATTAAGCTATTTGATGGAGATGATGAAAGAAAGAGGAGCAGCAGATGTGAAAATCTGCACCTTGTTGGATAAACCGGAGAGAAGAGTAGTCGATGTAAAGGTTGATTATACCGGATTTAATATTCCGGATGAGTTCGTAGTGGGATATGGACTTGATTATGACCAGAGATATCGTAATCTTCCTTATATTGGTATTGTAAAATTTGATTAAGAAAGAGGTTTGCTTTGAGTAAAAATAATAGAAGTTTTTATTTGTATTTTGTTATTATTATTGCACTGCTTCTTTTCACAGTCTGGATAGGAACTTTGAAAGTCCAGAATAGTGGTTATACAAGGGGTGATTTTGAGGCACAGCTTCAAAATGGCGAAGTAGCAATGGTTAATATCTGCCCTAATAAAGAAACACCAACAGGTTCTTTAGAGATTACTTTAAAGACTGGGGAAGAAAAAATACTTTATGTGACAGATGTAACAGAAATGGAACAGGTTGTTCTGGCAAATAATATTGACCCCACTGTTGAGAGTATACCGGAAGAAAGCTGGTTTTTAAATAACGTATTTCCAGTATTGCTGGTCGTAACGGTATGTGCCTTTTTCTTTGTGATGATGAATTCCCAGAATGCATCCAATGGCAGCAATGGCAAAATGATGAACTTTGGAAAGAGTCGTGCGAAACTTTCCATGGGCGATAATAAGATTACCCTGAATGAAGTTGCTGGTCTGAAAGAAGAAAAGGAAGAATTGCAGGAAATTGTAGAATTTTTAAAAGACCCAGGCAAGTTTACCAAGGTGGGAGCAAGAATCCCGAAGGGTGTTTTACTGGAAGGTGCTCCCGGTACAGGTAAAACATTATTGGCAAAAGCAATTGCCGGAGAAGCGAAGGTGCCTTTCTTTAGCATTTCCGGTTCGGATTTCGTAGAAATGTTTGTCGGTGTTGGTGCATCTCGTGTCCGGGATATGTTTGCAGAAGCAAAAAGACATGCGCCATGTATCATTTTCATTGATGAAATTGATGCAGTAGCAAGAAGGCGTGGAACAGGAATGGGCGGCGGACATGATGAAAGAGAACAGACTTTGAATCAGTTGCTGGTTGAAATGGATGGTTTCGGTATTAACGAAGGAATCATTGTTATGGCGGCAACGAATCGTGTGGATATTTTAGACCCGGCTATTTTACGTCCAGGACGTTTTGATAGAAAAATCAGCGTAGCACCGCCGGATATCGGAGGAAGAGAAGATATCCTTAAAGTCCATGCGAAAAATAAACCGCTTGCTGATGATGTTAACTTGGAACAGATTGCACAGACAACTGCTGGATTTACCGGAGCAGACCTGGAAAATCTTCTGAATGAAGCAGCAATCAATGCCGCAATGGATGAGCGTGTTTTTGTAAAACAGGAAGATATTAAGAAAGCATTTATCAAAGTTGGAATCGGAGCAGAGAAGAAGAGCCGCATTATTTCTGATAAAGAGAAAAAGATTACTGCTTATCACGAAGCAGGTCATGCGATTTTGTTCCACGTACTTCCGGATGTTGGACCAGTTTATACGGTATCTATTATTCCGACTGGTCTTGGGGCAGCAGGCTATACCATGCCACTTCCTGAGAAGGATGAAATGTTCTTAACCAAAGGAAAAATGAAAGAAGATATTATGGTTTCACTTGGCGGACGTATCGCGGAAGAAATTATTTTTGACGATATTACTACCGGGGCTTCCAGTGATATTAAGAAAGCAACGAAGGTTGCCCGCAGAATGGTAACACGTTATGGTATGTCAGAAAATATTGGTGTTATCAATTATGATGATAGCGATGATGAAGTATTCATTGGAAGAGATTTGGCACATGCCAAGAACCACAGCGAGATTGTTTCCGGTGAGATTGACAGGGAAGTTAAAGCAATTATCGATGAGTGCTATCAGAAAGCAAAAGAGATTATTCTGAAACATGAAGATGTACTTCATAAATGTGCGGCACTTTTATTAGAAAAAGAGAAAATCAGCCGTACAGAATTTGAAGCATTATTCGATGTAGATTATCCGCAGCCGGATAGTGCAGCAGAAATTTAAGAAATAGGGAAAAGGAATGAAATTGTGCATTGTTAACAAAAATGATGCACAATTTTTGTAATATTTGTGAATCCTTAGTATTGTGGCATTTTTGAGGCTATGCTATTATACTCTTGTAACCCCCCAATACATTATATAGTTTTTTGCTATACCCCATAAGAAAGAAATACCTTCTCTAAAAAGGACAGCGACGTAAAAGCTGTCTTTTTTACTGTGCAAAAGAGAGGTTAGAATGACTTGAATATGGACAACATATAGTATAAAATAGATTAAGATTTATTTTGCGTAAGTAGTTTTGTGTAAGAGTTTTATGTTAAAAAATGGGAAAAGGCAGCACAATAAAGATGTGGAGGCTTATTTTGAATGGACATCAATAAATTTTGGAAGACAGAACATGACCAGCAGTATATAGCAGGAATGCGCCCTGTTTTTAACAGAAAAGCACTATTTAGTGATACAACAGAAGATTATGTTTCTCCGGTGGAGCCAAGTGCGTATGGAGAAGTAACCATACGGTTTCGTTCTGCCAAGAATAATATTGATAGAGTATTTTTTGTTCGAAAAGGCGAAAAACATATGATGCTCAAAACAGAGTCAGATGATTGTTTTGACTATTATTCTCATACAGAACAGTTAGACAATGAGAAATTAGTTTATTATTTTGAAGTACATGTAGGGAAAATTTCCTGTTTTTATGATACCAGAGGTGTGGTAAAGGATGTAAATGAATATTATCATTTTCAGATTATTCCAGGATTTAAGACACCTGACTGGGCCAAAGGAGCTGTTTTCTATCAGATATATGTAGACCGTTTTTATAATGGTGACAAGGATAATGATGTATTGACTGGAGAATATCAGTACATTGGAGATAAGACTGTTCGTGTGGAAGACTGGAATAAATACCCGGCAACTATGGGTGTCAGAGAATTTTATGGCGGTGACTTGCAGGGAGTTCTGGATAAGATGGATTATTTGCAGGAACTGGGAGTGGATGTTATTTATTTCAATCCTTTGTTTGTGTCACCATCCAATCACAAATACGATATTCAGGATTATGATTATATTGACCCACATGTTGGTAAGATTGTGACGGAAGCAGGTGAATTGTTACAGCCGGGGCAGCAGGAGAATCGTTTTGCGACCCGCTATATCAATCGTGTTTCCAATAAGGAAAACCTGGAAGCCAGCAATGCACTTTTTGCAGAAGTAGTGAAGGAAGCTCACAGGCGTGGTATGAAGGTCATTCTGGATGGAGTTTTCAATCACTGTGGTTCTTTTAATAAGTGGTTGGACAGAGAGCGGATTTATGAGAATGCAGAAGGCTATGAGAAGGGCGCTTATGTTGCACAGGATAGTCCATATCATAATTATTTTCATTTTTATGAAAATAACAGATGGCCTTATAATCCAACCTATGATGGCTGGTGGGGACATGATACCTTACCAAAACTGAATTATGAAAATTCCAAAGAACTCATGGATTACGTACTTTATATTGCGAAAAAATGGGTTTCTGCTCCATATAATGTAGATGGATGGCGTTTGGATGTTGCGGCAGATTTGGGACATAGTCCGGAATTTAATCACCATTTCTGGAAAGAGTTCCGTAAAGCGGTGAAAGAAGCAAATCCGAATGCAATCATTCTGGCAGAGCATTATGGCAGTCCGAAAGACTGGCTGCAGGGGGATGAATGGGATACTGTTATGAACTATGATGCCTTTATGGAACCGGTAACATGGTTTCTGACAGGTATGCAGAAGCACAGTGATGATTATCGTGAAGATTTACGTGGCAATGCAGACAGTTTCTGGGGTGCTATGCGGCATCATGGAGCAAGTTTTACGAATTCTTCTCTGCAGACAGCCATGAATGAGTTGTCTAATCACGACCATTCCCGTTTCCTGACCCGTACCAATCGTAAGGTTGGACGTACCAATACCTTAGGACCAGAAGCGGCAAATGAAGGAGTAAATAAGGCAGTTCTGCGGGAAGCTGTTGTGATACAGATGACCTGGCCTGGAGCACCAACTATTTATTATGGTGATGAAGCGGGTGTCTGTGGTTTTACAGACCCGGATAACAGAAGAACTTATCCCTGGGGACAGGAAGATAAGGAATTGATTGTGTTCCATAAAGAAATTATTAAGATTCATAAGCAGAATAAGGAATTTCTGACAGGTTCTTTAAAATATATAGAAGCAGATTACAATGTAATCGGATACGGTCGTTTCACAAGAACGGAGCAGTCGGTTGTACTTGTGAACAATAATGATTATGAGATTACCAAAGAGCTTAGTGTCTGGGATTTGGGCATTCCGAAAGAATGTATTTTGAAACGACTGATTCTTACAACAGCAGAAGGATATACCACAGAAAATAAGGAATATCCTGTTATTTCCGGTAAAGTTACGATTACCTTGCCGCCAACTTCTGCAATTATATTGAAATACAGCAAACCTGTATCAAAAAATTTCTTGCATTTTATGCAATGATATGGTATAGTTTTTTCGTTGTATAAATGGATGGATTCCCGAGTGGCCAAAGGGGACAGACTGTAAATC
>CAYVUF010000024.1:0-14062 GCA_964454605.1 uncultured Bacteroides sp. | reverse complement strand
GCCGCATACCGCCTGACAGGGTATGAGGATACTTTTTCATTGTCCCCTTCGCATCCGGCATTCCCACCTTGGTAAGCAGCATTTCTGCTCTTTGCTTTGCTTCTTCTTTTGACAAACCCATATGAGTCCGGATACTTTCCGTAATCTGACTTCCAATCGTAAAAACAGGATTCAGGGAAGTAAGCGGGTCCTGAAAAATCATAGTCATCTGGTCGCCCCTGATTTTATCCAGTTCTTTCTCTGACATCTTAAGAAGGTGCTGACCCTCAAACAGAATCTCTCCTTCCGTCACTTCGCCGCCTCTGGAAAGCAAGCCCATAATTGACAGGGAAGTAACACTTTTACCGCAGCCTGATTCTCCTACAATACAGACTGCTTCTCCTTTATCCACATGAAAACTAATACCATCCACGCTGACCGTCATTCCAGAATCCCCTTTGAATGCTGTCGTCAGTCCTTTTACTTCCAACAAATGCGACATAAATCTTTCCCCGCTTTTTGCAATATCTACAAAATACCACAGACGGTTGGATACCATCTGTGGTATTTCACTAGCATTTATATTATCACATCACACTTCTACTGCGCAATATCCCATTCATGGATATTGTTAAAGAATCCGTAAACATCTGTATGAACTCCGGTAAGACGTTTGTTCACAGCACCCTGTGCACTGATAACATAAGCAGAAAACATTGGTACATCTTCCTGCATTTTTTTATCTACAACTGCATAATAGCCTGTGCTTTCTTCTACACTTCCTGCGGTCTGTGTTGCCTCCAGAGCTTCATTCACTTCATCATCACTGTATCCTGTCCAGCTTCCTTCACCGCCAAGCAGCCAGCCCATATCCGGATATGGGTCTAATGGCACATAGGTATACTGAACCGCAAACATATCATAATCGGTTGTGCCTGCCACTGTCATCAGGGTTGCCAGGTCTACGGTCTGCACTTCTACTTTGATGCCTACTGCTGCCCACTGGGCAACCATAACCTGTGCTGCTTTTACAAAAGTGCCATCACCGGAATTAACATAAAACCGCAGTGTCTGGGAGCCATCCCAGCCAGCCTCTGCCAGCAGTTCCTTTGCTTTTTCTGGGTCATAAGGGGTTGCTGTAATACTTTCATCGTAAAAAGGACCAGCGGAAGAAAGGAAACCATCTACAACCTCACCATGTCCTTTCATAAGCTGCTCTAAAATCTGATTTCGGTCAATGGCATACAAAAGAGCCTGACGTACTTTCGCATCCGTTACATTAGCAGTCTGAATAAATACAGACTGGTTCGTAACCGGCGCACCATAAACTACTTCTATATTTTCCAATGCTTCAATATTTTCATAATCTTCCTGTGGAATGGCTGTCATAGAAGGAAGGGTAACATCAATTTCTCCCGACTGCAATCCGGCGTATACCTGACTGGAATCTACGATTTTGATGTTCAATTTCTCAATCTTAGGCGCACCTTTCCAGTAACTGGTATTTGCTGTATAAGAAATATAATGATTGGCATCATATTCCTGTAGCATATATGGACCATCCACTACGTCTGGATGATTAAACCATTCAAGAGTCATCAGTTCTTCATCACTATACTGTTCCAGAATATGCTTCGGCAATGTCAGAATATAGCATGCATAGGTACTCTGAAACGTCGTAAGTGCTATGGGCTCTTTGGTGGTAAACTGAATTGTTTTATCATCAAGAACTGTTACACCGGCAACGCTGTCTGCTCCTTCTTCCACGAAAGGATAATCCGCATCCCCAACGCCTTCAAAACGATACAGCATCATGGTAGAGTTTGCAATAACCGGACTTGCCAGACGTAAAAAGGTAAATTCAACGTCCTGTGCAGTAACCGGAGTACCGTCTGACCATACAGCATCTTCATCCAGATGAACAATGAAATTTTGATTATCTTCTGTGGTAATGGAGTCTGCTAACATTGGCTGGAAATTCAAATCCGCATCCAGTTCCATTAGTGGCAGAAACTGAAGTGCCGCCGCATACTTGTTGATATTTGTCTGGTCCATTACCAAGGGATTGACACCACCCAGCGCATCGGTAATACCAACGTTGACAATGTTCTCGCCCGAAGTTGTCTGTGCCCCATTTTCTCCTGCACTTCCTTCCTCCGCCTGCGCATTTCCCTGCTCCGTAGAAGCACCACATCCTGCCAAAGAAAACATCATGGCTGATGCCAGTGCCAGACTAATTGCCTTGCCGAAAAACTTTCTCATTTTCTTTTCCTCCTCTTATTTCCTACTATTTAACTAGGAACGGTGTAAAAATTATATTTCCATATACTTCCATTGTCAATATATTTTTCATTTATTCTCCAATTTTTCTGAAAAACTTATAAAAAAATATTGCAATGTTATTCTATTCACTTTACAATAAATGGCAAACAAGAAAAACGTCACAAAGGATACCATTATGAAAAATTTACTTAATTATCAGTCCAGTGAATACGATTGCGGACCGGTTACTTTGACAAATGCGTTGCGCTATCTCTTTGAAAGAGAGGATATTTATCCAGATATTGTGAAATATATTATGCTCTATTGTCTGGATTCTTATAACGAAAAAGGAGAACCCTGCAAGCATGGAACTTCCAAAACCGCCATGCTGTTTCTTGCCAACTGGCTCAACCATTTTGGGGAAATCAAGAATTTTCCAATTTCCTGCGAATTTCTGTGTGGCGAGGATGTGGTGCTGGAGAAAGATAATCCTATCTGCCATGCACTCTCACAAGGTGGTGCTGTGGTACTCAGACTTTTTCTGGACGTTGCACACTATGTACTCTTAACCGGTGTGGAAGGAGATAACGTATACATTTTTGATCCTTATTATGAGGAAATCGATGATCCCAATCTGGACGAGGAATATTCCGAAGCCGGTATTTCTTTTGTGACAGACCAGCCAAAACGTGCGAACCGTCTGATATCCATGGAGAAATTAAACCGCTTCACCAAAGGTTACTATGAAATGGGACCTTTTGAAACTCGCGAAGCCATGATTGTTTTTAACACACTTACCAGAAAAAAACAGAATAACTTCTGACAGCATAACCCAAATAATCTGATGCAAAGAACTTCCAAGACAGCGTTTGCTGTTTCTTAGAAGTTCTTTCCTGTTTTATCCCTACTGTTCCATCTGTCGTCCCAGAAAACCTGCTGCCGACTGAATCAATTTCTGTTCTACTTCACCCATTTTTGTTTTCTGGTCCATTTCCAGTAAAATCACTGCCCCTATGACATCACCCTCACAGATAATCGGGCTGATGGCTTCATGTTGGTACTCTTCGTCCATATCGCGGCATACCGAAATAAAATTTCTGTCCCCTTTACTTGCCATAACACTTTCCCGGTTGTTTATTTTATCTTCCAGTTCCTTGCTAAGCGACTTTCCAAGCATACTTTTCAAGCCGCCAGACACCGCAATAAACTGGTCCCTGTCCGTAATCATTGCTATATGACCGGATACCTGTGCCATGCTGTCTGCATACTGTTTTGCAAAAGTACCCATCTCTCCAATTGGAGAATATTTTTTCAAAATAATCTCACCCTCCCTGTCAGTGTATATCTCTAGCGGGTCTGCTTCCCTGATACGCAGTGTCCGGCGGATTTCCTTTGGAATCACAATACGTCCCAGGTCATCTATTCTTCGTACAATTCCTGTGGCTTTCATCATTTCTCCTTTCATGGAAAAATTTTACTCTGAAAACAAAATAAAAAATTCCTCCATTTACATTTTCTAGTATTTGAAACTAGTATCTGTAAATGGAGGCATTTTATACCTTACCTGGAGGCATTTTCTTTTGATTCTCGCTTGTTCTGATACATACAGCGGTCAGCCGCATCAAATAGCTTACGCATCGTACATTCTCCGTAATCCTCTGAGCTAGACCAGCCTTCTGCATAACTGATAGGAATATTCTGTCCCAATGCATTAAAATGAGCGACCTCTTCCTGCAGCCTTGCAAGTACACTCTTCGCTGTATCCAATTGTGCACCATATAAAATCACAAAAAATTCATCCCCACCGCATCATCCAGCAAAATCACCTTCCCGCACCACCTTACGAAGGCAGCCAGCAAAATCAGCAATCAGTCGGTCACCCACAGAATGTCCCATTGTATCATTGGTGACTTTCAAATTATTGATATCGAAAACCAGACATGCAGTCGGTTCTGTCACATAAGAGTCGTTTTCCAGTACTTCTTCGCACATATTTTTATTACAAAGTCCTGTGTGCATATCCACGTACGCCTTCTTTGCTAAAATCGCATTCTTCTGCCGCATCTTCACCGCCAGAAAGGCCTGCCCCACAAGAATGCCAAACAAAAACAGCATATCTATTGCTGATAAAATTTCTAACAATTCAATCCGCTTAGCAATTTTATCCGAATACAATTCTGCGGCAGACACCACTTCATCCGCCAATCGAAAATACAACTCACTCTCATCCAGAAGATGAACCGCTTCCTTCTCTACATAACCTGCTTCTCTGGTTTCGTAAATCTGTTCCTTTAATTCTTCCCAGTTAAGCATCAGTGTATTTAGTTTCTCCTGATAATCCATATTCTCAAGCACAACAAGTTCATATGCACCGTCACCATACTGCAAATCCGCTATGACCTCATCCAGATACTGCACCAGACCATCATCCGGCTGCTGTGCTATCTCCAGTTTCACAAGCCGCTGTGTTGCTCCACGCACAAGACCTGCATAGTTGATTACCCTTGCGGTTCCCTGTAATCGGTTAATCTGAACCATCATTACGACCACTAACAGAATCAGCAGAACGATAAAACAGCTTTCCGTTATGGTTAATACACTACTAAATTTCTGTCGTTTGTTATCTTTTATCTCTCTTGTATCCATGATATTTCCCTGCACATTGAATCAGACTCGTCTTTTTATTTTACTGCAATAGTACCAATTCTACAACCACAAAACTCGAAAAATCATATTTTTTTCCATTCCATATGCAGACTCTCTCTATACATATGCTTTCATTTCCACCTTGTGTTTATACATAATCTTATCTGCACGTGCTCTGGTATCCTTCAAATCTTCATCCTGCACCGGGTCAAACACTGCATGCCCGCAGGCAATACTCATATCCACCAAAGGATGCTTTTCATGATACAGACTGGTTTTTTCTGCAAGTGCACGATAACAGGCTGCTATCACGTCCTCGCTGACTGCTTCGCCAATCACACAGAATTCATCTCCACCGATTCGATAGCACTTCCCCACACCGCTGAAGACTTCTTTGATGTATTGTGCACAATTGACAATATATCGATCACCACATTCGTGTCCCATTGTGTCATTGCATTTTTTCAAATTATTTAAGTCAAACATAAATACCATATAACTACGTTTTTCCAAATCCAGCTCCCGCATATCTTCATTACAAGCCATACGGTTATATACACCGGTCAATTCATCCATGTGCGCCATTTTCTCAAACTTCTGGGCATCTTTTCCCTTTTTCATAAGCTGTATTGTTTCCCGTATGCTGAAATAGCTAAGCGCAATAATATACACCAGAAATGCCAGTTTAGTAAATTCATAATTTTTTCCACTGCTGGAATCAAGATAATAATGTGCTAAATCCACCGCAACACCAACCGCAGTAACCATACCAAATAAAATATTGATTCGGTTTATGGTTGTGAAATTTTTAAATCCAATCTGTTTCAGATTTAAAACTAACATCGTTACCAAACCTATAATGGATATCACAAATACAACGTGTGTGCATATCAGTGTCTGTTTCAAATCCCTTATACCCGTTAACTGCAAAATCACACATATCACTTGTACCACTACTGCAAAGATACACAAGCAATTACACGCCGGTCCATACCGTTTATCCATAATTCTTTTTTCAAACAGAATCAACGGAACGGTTACCGTTCCCAGAATCAAATACGACAAATTCGTTGAAATACTTGCCCAGTCCAATACCATGTTAAAGACTGGCGTGTTTATCAGAAACCAGATGGACATCTGAATTGCAAAGGTTCCCAGATACATCATATCATAATTATCATACTGATACTTGGCAACTAACCAGCTATACACCAATATAATGATTCCTACAACAAAGATAACGATACAAAGTATGACAGACAGCAAGGCTCTTTGAAATTCTTCTCTTATCACATTTAATCTGTCCCCCAAATAAAACTCCGGAACATACTCCAGATAAGAGGAATACTTTGTTTCGACAACAATCCGTATCTCTTCGCCCTCATATTCCTGTGGTATATGAAAACAATTCCAGGTATCTCCAACTACCACTGGAAAGTAAGCTGCCTCCCGGTTCATCTCGAGCCGATACAGCAACGTTTCATCTGCATAAGCAGATACATCCCCATGATAAATATAAAACATAAGAACTTCTCCGCCATTTTCAATATCCGGTAAAACATTCCTATATTCAATGGTATAAATTCCATTCTCATCCGGTTCGCTTGTGTAACTGACTTCCCAATTCTCTATTCTATCGGTTCTAAACCGCTTCGCATCTCGATATCTTACGTTTTCAACCATGGCCGCACCTGTTATAACAAACAACAAAGCAGCTATCAGTGTAATAAGCCAGATAGAAAATATTTTTTTGCTCATACCAAAACTCCTTTAAGCATGAAATTACACTCCGAAAAAATTATATCATAATACAAAACTTATCCCAACTATTTTTTCTTGCATTCCATGTTAATCCTTATTTCTGAGCTATTTGTTTCCCTTCAGAAAGTTCCCTTTTTCTTCTATACTCGGTTGATTTCGCTTTGCAAAAGAAGTAGAATAGTAGTGAAAGCACTCGAAAAACGACATCAACAGGAGATACTTACATATGGAACAATACGATACATTAACTGGTTTGCTATACAATCTGTCCTTTCTTCAAAGGGCAGGCGAATTGATGAAAACCCTGCAGCCTGACACTTATTGCATGGTTGCCATTGACGTTGAGCATTTCCGTCTTTTCAACAAATTATATGGTCGCGAGTCTGGCGATGAACTTCTTCAATATATCAGCAATTATCTAAAGCAATTAGAAAATAGGTATCATACCGTTGCTGGGTATTTTGGTTGTGATAATTTCGCGATTATCATGCCAGAAAACCCTGACCTTTTAACAGAATTAAAAGACGAACTTATCAACGGTGTCAGATGTTGGAATAAAACGGTTGGATTTCTTCCTGCTCTTGGTGTATGCACAATTGACGACATCCGCATAGCACCTGAAATTCTCTACGACCATGCGACAACAGCTCTTTCCCATGTTATGAATCAGTATACCCATCGTATCTGCTATTACGATTCCAGTATGGAAACCAATCTGGAACAGGAACTGATTTTGCTTGCCGAAGTTCAAACTGCTCTGGAAAATAATGAATTTACCTTCTATGCCCAGCCGCAGTGCGATATTTCTACCGGAAAAATTGTTGGTGCAGAATCTCTGGTACGCTGGCAGCACCCTGTAAAAGGTATTATACCTCCCGGTGTTTTTGTTCCTGTACTTGAAAAAAATGGTCTGATTGCTGACCTGGACCGCTATACCTGGCGTAAAGTTTTTGAATGGATTCGTAACTGGATTGACCGAGGTTATCGACCAGTTCCTATCTCTATCAATGTGTCCCGTATCGATATCTTTTCTATGGATGTAGCTGCTTATCTGTTAGAGCTTCTACATACCTATGACCTGCCGGAGAAGCTGATTAAAGTCGAAATAACCGAAAGTGCTTATACTGAAAACAACCAGACCATTGACGATACCGTCCAGGCACTGCGCAATCATGGATTTCTTGTTATGATGGACGATTTCGGTTCTGGTTATTCATCCTTAAATATGTTACGAAATATCACCGTAGATGTTTTGAAACTGGATATGCGTTTTCTAGATATTGACGAAGAAGAGAAGGAACGAGGTATCGGCATTCTGGAATCCGTTATCAATATGGCAAGACTCATGCAGCTTCCCATTATTGTAGAAGGTGTTGAAACACAGAATCAGGAACGCTTTCTATTAAATATGGGTTGCCGCTATACACAAGGATATTACTATTATAAACCGCTTCCAATCACTCAGTTTGAAGAACTGTTGGTGGACGAAAGACGACTTGATTTTTCCGGTCTATGGTGCAAACAGGTAGATGCTTTACGGACCAGAGAATTTCTGGATAATAATTTCTTCACAGACGGCATGGTAAACGATATCATTGGTCCGGTTGCCTTCTATGAAATGTATGATAACCGGATTGAAGTAACTCGTATCAACGAACAGTATTATCGGCTTGCCGGCATTCCAAGCAGTTCCGATGTCAGTTCGGTGAAACGATTCTGGAATCATATCCGGGATGATGACCGTCCAACCTTATTTGCTATTTTTGAACAGGCATATGAAAATCCCTTACTGGGTGCTGACGGTTTTATTCATTTTCTGCGGATGGATGGCAAAACCTTATGGGTGTACCTGCGTGTCTTCTTTTTAAAAGAAGCCGAAGGCAAGAAACTCTTTTTCAGTTCACTGGTGGATATGACCGGCAAACAGGAGAAACACGCCTCCGAAGAGCTATTGTTGTCTAATCAAATTGATATTTCAAAAGATCATCTGGCACAGATGAAAACCTTTTATGACCATATGCCTTATTCCTATGGCATTGCAAAAATAATAACGGATGAACATGACAATCCAGTTGATTTCGAAATGGCATATGCAAATCTCCCTTTGATGGAAATTTGCGGCCACGATTTGCATCAGCTTAAATTGATTACCTTAAAAGTATTTGAAAAAAACAAAGCCGATACATTAAACAAAATATACCAGTCAGCATATCATGGTGTAACACAGGAACTATCCGCATATAGTTCCATTTCCAGTCGCTACCTGTCCTTTATGTTGTATCAGTATGCACCCGGCTATGTTGCCTGCATCGTTCGGGATACCACTCCCGAGCGCATACATACAAATGCTTTAAACAGCATCCTGCTGTCCTATCGGGAAGTATACTTTGTACATTTACAAGACAATTACTGCAGAATGATTTATCCAAACGAAAATCATCTGTTAGAACGCGGCAATTATGAAGAACTGGTGAACCGTCATTTCTGTACCGGAAAGATTCTGGATATTGATGCAGACAATGTTCACAAATTTTTATCGTTGGATAACATATGCAGCATCTTACAAAAGCAGGATTCGACAGAGTATATATACCGCAGAACTACCAAAGGTCTTTCAAACGAATGGTGTCAGACCAGTTTCATAGTAAGTGAACGTAATGAAGATGGTTCTGCCAAAACCGCTATCATGGTAATTCGAAGCGTGGATACAATTATGCGCGAATCAGAAGATACCAGAAGAAAACGTATGGCTGAAAGTCTGGCAAGTATGTCCGATGGATTCTTTATCTATCAGGCAAGCGGTGATGAGAAGATTTTATATGCCAACCCAAAAATACTGGAAATTTACGGATGCCATACTGTGGAAGAATTTAAAGAACATGTAAACCATTCTTTCCGAGGTATGGTACATCCTGACGATTTAGCTCGTATTGAAGGGGAAATCAAAGACCAAATTATTACTTCAGAACAACGTATGGATTTCATTCAATATCGTATTATCCGTAAAGATGGAGAAATCCGTTGGATGAATGATTATGGTCATCTGGAATCTGCATCCATTGGTGCTGGTGGTGATTTATTCTACGTCTTTCTAAATGATGTTACCGATACGCTCCCAGTCGTACAGAAAAACAAACTGCTTAGTCTGAATAAATATTATCAAACAGAATCGTAAATAAAGCAATCAGCAAAAAATCCGGCATGGTAAGCACTTCTGCTCATCATACCGGATTTCATTTTGGGATTTTATTTATAATTTTCTGATTGACTTATTTCTTGACTCCCTTAGCACCGGATAAATTCGCGTTCTGCAGAATATTACTCTGGAAAGAAGTCAATAAATTCTTCTCTTCTCTCTCTCTCTTAAGTGCCAGCTTCACCATGTCATCTAACAATTCTGCATATGGCTTACCAAGTGCTTCCCATAAATAAAATGCCAGGGAACCCGGAATCGGATTGATTTCATTGACATATACCTGATTGGTATCCTTATCAATCATGAAATCAATTCGGGATACGCCATTGCAATCCAATACCTGGAAGGTTTTCACTGCAATAGAACGTATCTGTTCCCGAAGTTCCGGAGTCAGGTTTGCAGGCAGCTCTCTTTTGGCTGTACGCATACCCTGAGAACCATTTTTATCTCCTGCTACATATTTATCCTCGTAGCTTAAAATCTCATCACTAGAAACCGGCTCCTCGCATTCTGATGCCTGTGCTGTTTCATAATCACCCAGAACAGCGCAGTTAATTTCCCGCAGATTCATAATAGCACGTTCTACCAGTACCTTCTGTCCAAATTCATAGGCATATTCCAGAGCCTCTTTCAAGCCTTCTCTGTCTTTCGCAATTTTAATTCCTACACTGGAACCCAGATTTACCGGTTTGATAATAACAGGATATGCCACTTTGTTCTCTATCTTGCGATAAGCAGCCTCTTCGTCCTGCTGATATTCTTTGCTATGCAGGGTAACACAATCCAATACCGGAATATCATTATCTTTCAAAACCGTCTTCATAACATATTTATCCATCGTCACTGCGGATGCCATAACGTCACATCCTACCAGCGGTATATTATAATGACGTAAAAATCCCTGCAAAGAACCATCTTCCACATTTGCACCATGTACTACCGGAAAGGCAACATCAATATAATCTACCACCGAATTTCCGAATTTTTTCTGCGGATATTGTACCAGATTGACTTTGCCCTGTTCGCAGATAAAAAAGATTCTCGTACTCTTCTTTAATAGCTCTGGAATATTTTTATAATTTGAAATATCACCTACTGCTTCACCAGTATACATTTCATTTTCTTTTGTAATATAGATTGGAATCGGTTCGTATTTATCCTGATTAAAAGACTTCAATGCCTGTATACCGGAAATAACCGAAACTTCATGTTCTACGCTTTTGCCACCGAAGAAAACACCTACTTTAATTTTCATAATTTCATATCCTCTTTTCAGCTATAATGTTTTATCATACCTTCCGCAGATAATAATTCCACCTACATCATATCATACTGCCTTCATCTCTGCATAGTTTATCATCTGTTATTAAGTATAATTGTCCGGCAAATCATTTTCAATCAAAATGACTTTAGGTTTCTCCCCCGGAATAGCATTTACCATCTGGAATGCTTCCTGCAAGTTATCTACCACAATCATTTTGTTCTGTGCGAAACCGGCTTCCAACAGACCATCCTGGATTGGTTTGGTTTGTTCCTTGCCGACCAAAACAGCATAATCACATTTATTTGCAGCATATACGCCTACTTCTTTGTTTTCTTCATACTGTTTCTCACCCAGTTCCACCATACCCGGTGTCATCAGAATACGCAAATCTTCAAACATTGCCAGTGTATCCAGTGCTGCCTTAAAACCATTTTTATTCGAATTGTAACTGTCATCTAAAATGGTCCGGTTGCCTTGCTTCAAAAGCTGCAGTCTGTGGGGTACACTTTCCAACTGTTTCACCGGATAAATCAATTTCTCCATTGGAATGCCCAGAGTGTTGGCAACCGCAATTGCCCCGGCAATATTCTGCACATTATGATTGCCCACCAGACGGGTACGAAATTCAAATTCTTTCCCTTCTCCATCCTTCATCCGGAATACAGAGCCTTCTTTCGAAACAGAAATATCATAAGCTCTGTAATCGGTCTTTTCTTCTGCTACTCCATAGCTGACCACCCTTTTATCCGTCTTATGCCCACGAATGTATTCATTATCATAATTCAGAAATACCTTTCCTTCTGCCGGAACTGCATCTGCCAATTCAAATTTCGTTGCAATGACATTATCAATGCTATGAAAACTCTGCAAGTGCTGTGGTCCAATAGAAGTAATAATACCATATTGAGGATGAACCAAATCGCATATTTCCTTAATATCACCAACTTCTCTGGCTCCCATTTCACAAATGAAAACCTCATGGAAGGATTTCATCTGTTCCCGAATTGTTCTGACAACGCCAAGTGTAGTATTATAGTTTCCCGGCGTATGAAGGACACTGAACTGAGTTGACAACAGTTTGCTCAAATAATATTTCACACTGGTCTTTCCATAACTTCCAGTAACACCGATAATCGTCAGATTGGGCATCTGTTTTAAAATGTTTGCCGCATCATTGATATAATATCGATTCACTCCGTTTTCCACCGGACGATTGAGCAAGTTAACCAATAACACCATTACCGGCAGACACACAAAGAAAATCGTCAATACCAGTGCACATACCTCTGGTGTCCTGCTGCCAAGTGCTGTTAATACTGCTGCCAGTGTGTATAAAATGCCAGTGGTTGCCAACATTCTCTTCACTCTTGCGGTATAAACAAGCGGCTTCTTCGCCTGACGAGGCATATTAACCAGAATCGTCATCAGATTCATAAGACAGGCTGCCAGAATCCATCCTGCCACAGATTCCATTTCACCACCTGCCGCCAGAAGTATCACAAACAAAATAAGTGAAATCCAACTGTACAAAGTCTTTCCCAGCAATCTTCCAATATTGCCTGTCAACTGCATCCATTCCCGATATTCTCTGGGTTTGTAAGAGTTCTGTTGAAACATATGCATGATATAGTTCTCAAACCATACAGCACCCCACAGATATGTGCCAAACCAGATAATCCACAAAAATAATTCCATCGATAACTCCTAATCCCTTCCTGTTATTCTATCCTCTGTTTGCAGACCAGCTCCGCCTAGCTAAAGAAAGCCTGCAACGCACCATGTACTTTCGCCGGCTGTTCCAAAAAGGAATAATGTCCAGCACCCTCGCACACTACCAGTCCGGTATCTTCTATCAATTCCTGCATACGTCTGGCATCCCCGATTGGTGTTGCGGTATCCAAATCTCCCCAGATTAACAAAGCAGGGCATTTTATCTTGGAAATAAGCGGTTCCAAATCCTCATTTACTACCTTCACAAGTGTAGCTCTCATAGTAGGCGTTGCACTGTTATAGTCCGCAGAACCGCGCTTTCTGCGTATATCTTCGACTGCATCTGGATACAGAAAATGAAGTACTTTGGTGCTCATAATGCTTCTTGCCATTTTATAAAGCCGCAGACTTGTCTTCTGTTTCCATGTTTTCTTCGGCATAATTCCAGCACTATCTACCAGTACTACCTTCTGAATGTGATAGGGCAGTCCCTCCCTTGCATTCATTTTAAACAACACTCTGCCGCCAAAAGAATGAACCAACACGCTAAATTCTTTCAAACCAAGAAAATCAATAAATTTCATAACAAAATCCACGTAATCATCCACGCACCAGGGTTCTGGCGGCTCCATCGTCTTCCCAAATCCCGGCATATCCAGTGCAACCACTCTATGATGCGGAGAAAGCAGTTTCGTTATGCCATCAAACAAGGTAATATTCGCACCCCATCCATGCAGCAGCAAAATGGCATCTCCTTCTCCCTCATCTATATAATTTACGGAAATATTATCAATTTTGGTAATCACGTAAGACTCCTTTTCATCACAACTACAATTTGTGTTACATTCTAAAAGATACATCAGGTCATGAAAAGCATATCAAATGCCCTTTACTATGCAATCAGTGCTTTCCCTGTTACCATGCTGTATCTATTTATCATATGCTAATTTTATAAATCATACAATACCCGAACCACAGTCTTCCATATAATCTATATAATCCATCTCGCTTGCAAACAGCATATATCTGCCTTCTACAAATCCCATGTAACCACTTTCTACGGAATATCCTTTCATTCTGTTATCTCCTCTCTATAAAACCTTCTGCTTCGTTGCAACCATATGTTCTATAAATTTAAGATAACATTTATTCCGTCCTATAAAGCGGACTCTGTCAGCAATGCTTCCTGCTAAAAATGAATTTTTAACTGCTTGTTTTTGCTTGCAACTACTTTTGCAAACTAG
>CAYVUF010000023.1:0-16449 GCA_964454605.1 uncultured Bacteroides sp. | reverse complement strand
TATCCGCCACATCATATGACAATGGGTGAAGGAGGGGCTGTGTATACCAATAATCCATTGTTGCATAAGTGCATTCGCTCTTTCCGCGATTGGGGTAGGGATTGTGTGTGTCCGTCGGGACAGGATAATCTTTGCGGACACCGTTTTGACAGGCAGTATGGGGAATTACCGATAGGATATGACCATAAGTATGTATATTCCCATTTTGGTTATAATTTGAAAGCAACGGACTTACAAGCAGCGATAGGTTGTGCTCAATTGGAGAAATTCCCATCTTTTGTAGAACGAAGACGATATAATTTCAATCGTTTGAAAAAACGGCTGCTAACCAGAAGTAACCATATAGAGGATCAACTGATATTGCCGGAAGCATGCGCTGATTCCAATCCGAGTTGGTTTGGTTTCTTAATTACCTGTAAAGAGGGGATAAGTCGGAATGAACTGGTACAGAAACTGGAGAATAAGAAAATTCAGACACGTATGTTATTCGCAGGTAATTTGATAAAACATCCCTGTTTTGATGAGATGCGTGCGACAGGTACAGGGTATCGTATTGTAGGGAACTTGGAAAATACAGACAGAATCATGAGAGATACTTTCTGGATTGGAGTATATCCGGGAATGACAGATACGATGATTGATTATATGGCAGATTGCATTACTGGAGCACTAGAAAATCAATGAGGTAGAAAAATATAAGGTGGTAATATATTTTGATGGAGTACAAGTTGCGTTTTATACAGGAAAAAGATACAGATGGAATGCTAGAATGGATGCATGACCCACAGATAAATTATTTTTATACAGATAGGATTCGGAATGCGACGAAAGAAGATGTGTTGCAGTTTATTCAGAATGCTGAAAAGAAAAGAATGGAAGGGACAACCTACCATTACGCAATTGTAAATGAACAGGATGAATATCTGGGAACCATTAGTCTTAAAAATATAGAACCTGTAAAAGGTGCAGAGTATGCAATCAGTATGAGAAGAAAGTATCATGGGCATGGGATTGCATCTTGGGCAACACGAGAAATTTTGAGAATTGCTTTTGAACAATTAAATTTGCATAGAGTTTATTTAAATGTACTTTCTGATAATGAACATGCAAACCATTTTTATCGTAGAAATGGATTTCGATTAGAAGGACAATCCAAAGAATGTATTTTGATAGATGGGAAAGTAAAGTCTTTGAATTGGTATGCTATGTTAAAAGGAGAGATGATATCTCAAAGGAAGGAATCTGAATATGGCACAATTTAATCTGTTAGATTGTACTCTTCGGGACGGAGGGTATCTGAATGACTGGAAATTTGGACATGACAATATTGTAAATATTTTTGAAAGACTTGTTAGTGCTGGAGTTGATATTATTGAAATTGGTTTTATCAATGAAACAAGAACTTATGATATGGACAGAACCATTTTTCCGGATGGCAAGACAGTCAATGAACTCTATCGTGGTTTGAACAAGGGAGATTCTATGATAGTGGGAATGATTGACTATGGAACTTGTTCGATAGAGCGGTTATTACCTGCATCGGAAAGCTTTATGGATGGAATTCGAGTGATTTTTAAAAAGGAAAAGAAAGAACAAGCCATTCGGTTTTGTAGTCAGATTAAAACGCTTGGTTATAAAGTGTTTGCACAAGCAGTTTCCATTACAAGTTATAATGATGAAGAATTGATGGAGTTGATTGCCATGGTAAATGATTTAGAACCATATGCATTTTCTCTGGTCGATACTTATGGTCTGTTGCATAAAAATCAGTTATTGCATTATTTTGAGTTTGCAGATGAGCAAATGAAAGATTCCATAGGACTGGGGTATCATTCTCACAATAATTTTCAATTGGCATATGCTAATTGTATTGAGATTATGGAAAGACCGCTTGGAAAGCGTGATATTGTGATAGATGGTACGTTGTATGGTATGGGAAAAAGTGCAGGGAATGCACCGCTTGAGTTGTTGGCTACCTATATGAATGATTATCTTGGAAAGCGGTATCACTGTAGCCAGTTAATGGAAGCAATAGATGTTACGATATTGGATATGTACAAACAGATTCCATGGGGATATACATTTAAATTCTTTTTAGCAGCGTCAAAAGACTGTCATCCGAATTATGTAACTTATTTAATGGATAAGAGGAAACTTTCGATTAAATCTATTAATGAGATTCTGGATTGTTTGGAAGAAGATAAAAAACTACTTTACGACCAAGGATATATTGAACAATTGTATGTAGAGTACCAGGCAAGAGAGTGTGATGATGTGGAAGACAGACAGCGATTGTGCAAGTGGTTACAAGGGAAGCAAATTTTATTGTTGGCACCTGGCAGTCATGTTGTAGAGCAGCGAAATAAAATAGATGCTTATTGCACAGAAAATTCGAATCTGATAAGGATTGCAGTCAATTTTATTCCAGAGGAAGTTGATGTGGATGGAGTATTTGTCAGTAATGCCAAGCGTTATGTACGATTATCCACAGAACTGAGTCAAAGTGGAAAGCAGTATATTACAATGGCAACATCTAATGTAACAAAGGCTTCCGGACAGTTTGATTATATGTTTAATTACAGTTCATTATTGGATAACGAAGCAATGATAGTGGACAATCCTATGATAATGTTATTGAGATTATTGAAGGAAGCTAATGTATGTAAAGTAGCCTTGGCAGGGTTTGATGGATATGTTAAGGCGAACACACCTAATTATATAAATCCTAATATGGATCACTCTTTTAGCAGGGAAAAGGCACAGGATATTAATCGGGATGTGATAGAAAGTATTAAACGTCTCGGCAGTTTAGGATATGAGATGGAATATATTACCGATACATTGTATCTGTAATTTTGAGAAAATGCTAGATTAAATTAGAATTTATTTCAGAGGGCAAAGGTAGAAAGAAGGAACAGATGATGCAGATATCATATTTAAATTTGCAAGCAATTCATGCACCAATTCAGGAAAGGCTGGATGCTGTTTATCAGGATATTATGGAGAAACAGTGGTTTATTCAAGGTGAATATGATACAAGGTTTGAAGAAGCATTTGCCGCATACTGTGGTGCAAAATATTGTATCGGAGTGGGAAATGGATTGGATGCCATTCGTCTGATTCTGATGGGCCTGGATATTGGTGCGGGTGATGAGGTTATAGTACCTGCCAATACATTTATTGCGACGGTATTAGCGATTACTTATGTAGGTGCAACACCAGTATTTGTAGATGCAGATTTGGATACCTGTAATATTGCTATTGATAAAATTGAAGAGAAAATTACAAAGAAAACAAGAGCAATTATAGGGGTGCATTTATATGGAAGAGTAGTCGATTTTGACCGACTACAGATTTTAAAAGACAAGTATGGTTTGTATTTGATAGAAGATGCGGCACAAGCACATGGCGCAGTTTTAGGAGAACGCAAAACAGGTAGTCTGGGAGATGCAGCTGCATTTAGTTTTTATCCGGGTAAAAATCTTGGTGCATTGGGAGATGGAGGAGCTATTACAACAAATAATGAACAATTAGCAGAAAGAATCCGGGCGATTGCTAATTATGGTTCCAAACAGAAGTATGCTCATATTTACAAAGGATGTAATTCAAGATTAGATGAATTACAGGCGGCGTTTCTTTTAGTAAAATTACCATATCTGGAACAATGGAATGAAGAAAGAAGAAAAATTGCAATAAAGTACAATAGAGAAATCCGAAACGAAAAGCTTATGTTGCCGCAATGGGATGGCGATAAGAACCACGTATTTCATATTTATCCAGTATTCTGTGATGACCAGAAGAAATTTGTAGAATATATGAAAGAAAAAGGGATTATGACCAATATTCACTATCCGACACCGATTTGTGAACAGGGAGCTTACGGGGAATTTAGAAAACAGGCGAAAGAGTATCCGGTGACGAATTATATTTGTACACACGAGGTAAGTATACCATTATATCCGGGATTGTCTATGGAAGAGCAAGATTACATTGTTGATTGTATCAATAAATTTTAACAATATAAGATGATAAAGATTTGGAAATAGAATTTTGATAGAAAATATGGTGACGAAAAGGAGGCATTTATGCGGATTATGTTCGCGGTACCGTCTTTTTGGCCTTCACAGGATGGTGTGGCAAATATAACGGGATATTTGGCAGAAGGTTTGTCTGATAAAGGACATGAGGTGCTTATTTTCACAAGTGCGGGGAATAGTGGACTTCAAATACTTCCAGAGGAAGAAGTTCACGAAAATATAAGGATTTTGAGAATAAGGGTTGAAACAAATTGGCCACTTCGTTTACGTGGAAGGGATGCGAAAAGTACACCAGTATTTTATGTGCAGACAATAAAAGAATATCAACCGGATGTACTGATTGTGGTATGCTCTCAAACGTGGACATTAGATTGGATTATACCTTATTTGGATGACATTTCGTGTATCAAAGTCTTTTATTCTCATGGATATTCAAAATGGAAAAAACGGTATGATTATTGGGAAAAACTGAAACATAGAAACGTGTTAGGAGCATGGGAAATTTATTTATGCAAGCGGTATTATGCGAAGTTATACCGGTACTTACAAAAATTTGATTTGGCAATTTATTTGACAGAAGAGAATAATTCAAATATGTATGCCGAGAAATATGGATTGCCGAACGGGAAAATACTAAAGAATGCGATTGAGGATGTGTTCTTTGAAAAAGAAATGCATCATCAATACGAAAATGAGGAGAATCCGGTCAGCTATTTGTTTGTTGCAAATTATGGGGAATATAAGAATCAGGAAATGCTGATACGTGCTTATGCTAAAGCTGCTATTGGTAAGAGCCGGTTAGTTATGGCGGGATTTGAAGAAAATGCTTATACTGATTATTTAAAAAAGTTAATAAGTGAAGAACTAAAGGAAAAGTTAGAGAAGCAGGTTGATTTATTGGTACATTTGGATAGAGAGCAGGTTATAGAACTTTATCGGAAATGTGATATTTTTGTTTGTCCTAGTAAAGTGGAAAGCTGGTCTATTGTAGCCCATGAAGCAGCAGCAACAGCAATGCCTATTATTAGCACGAATGTTGGAATTTATAGTGAAATTGAAGGTGCTTATATTATAGAAGATGAGATACAGATGTGTAAGGCAATGGAAGAATTATATGCAGATCCGGCGGAAAGAAAGAGAAGGGGAGAACAAGCATATCGCTGGGTTATGGGACAGAATTGTCGGATACAAGATAAAGTTGACTGGCTGGAGAGGGAGCTTTTACGCTTGATAGATGAACAAGGAATTCACAGGTAATTGGAAAACCAGATAGTAATAATCAGAATAAGAATAGCAGGTTCTTATTGTGCAAAGAGGAAGGATAAAGAAAAGATGAAAGTTGCACATTTTGTTACAATTGATTTTGGTGGAGCATATCGGGCTGCAACACGTATTTCAGAAGCTATGCAAAGTGAAACGTGTGAATCATCGTTGTATTGTAGAACCAAAAACAGTGCACAAAATCCGGGAACAGAAATTTTACACTCAAATGGACAACGTTTTCTATCGAAGGTAAAGAATGTTGGAAACCTGTTATTTTCTTCTGGTGAGATTGTAATTGACAAATTTGGAACGGATATTTCAAAAAAGAAGGAATTTAAAGAAGCGGATGTTATTATTTTGCATTGGGTTAATTCGTTCATTTCTGTCCGAGAAATAAAAAAAATAACATCGAAAGGGAAACCTGTTATCTGGGTTATGCATGATATGTGGAATTTTACAGGAGGTTGCCACTATGATCGGTATTGTAATGGTTTTAAGAAGGAATGTGGTAACTGTCCAATTTTGAATAGCAGTAATTCACATGATAGAACTTATCGTGAATGTAGAAGGAAATACTTGCAGTATAGGAACAGGGGGATTGCGTTTGTTGCGCCTAGCATTTGGATACAGGATTGTGCAAGACAAAGTAAGATATTGCAGGGAGAACAAATTTTAAGGATTTGTAATCCTATTCCAACGGATATTTATGTACCAATAGAAAAGAAAAAGGCGCGAAAAGTCTGGGGGATAGAAACGGAAAAAAAAGTAATTCTTTTTGGAGCAGTAAAAGCAACGGAAAATGCACAAAAGGGATTTCATTATTTTGTAGAAGCATTAAATCGGTTGGATAAAGACCAATATATGGTTGTGGTGTTTGGCAATAATGATGGTATAGCTAACATGTGCGGATTTGAAACGAAGGCGGTAGGTGTAGTTACAGATGAGAATAAGTTGGCATTACTTTATAATATTGCGGATGTGTTTGTAGCTCCTTCAGAGCAGGATAATTATCCGAGTACAGTAGTAGAAGCACTCGCATGTGCTACTCCGGTAACGGCTTTTCATATTGGTGGTATGCCGGATATGATTGAGCATTTAAAGAATGGCTACTTGGCAGATTTAAAACACCCACATACACTGGCAGATGGGATTATATATTGTACGCAACACAGTGCACAGCTTGGAGAGTATGCAAGGAAAAGTGTTGTAGAAAATAATGTGTATGAACGAGTTGGTAGGAAATACCGTGAGTTGTGCGAAAAAATGATGGAAGGTAAAGATTTATCGTTTGTGGAAAGGAATTAGATATGAAAATAAAAGTATCACAATATATAGCCAACTTTTTGGCAGAGCATGGTGTGACTGATGTATTTACGATTACAGGTGGGGGTGCTATGCATCTGAATGATGCAATTGGTCATCATGATGTACTTCATTGTACTTATAATCATCATGAGCAGGCATGCGCTATTGCGGCAGAAGGATATGCCAGATTAACTGGAAAGGTAGCAGCAGTCTGTGTTACATCCGGTCCAGGCGGAACGAATGCTATTACTGGTGTCTTGGGTGGATGGCAGGATTCCATCCCGATGTTCGTGTTATCCGGTCAGGTAAAAAGAGAAACAACAACTTGGTCAACATCGATACCTTTGCGGCAATTAGGTGATCAGGAGTTCCAGATTGTTGAGTGTGTTAAGGGTATGACAAAATATGCCCAGATGATAACGGAACCGACAGAGATACGTTATCATCTGGAAAAAGCGTGGTATTTGTGTAACAACGGAAGAAAAGGTCCGGTATGGCTGGATATTCCGTTAGATGTACAGGCTGCGCTTGTAGAAGAACGTGACATGAGAAGTTTTGTGCCGGAAGAAGAAACAACCAATGATATGAATGGTACTGAAATGATGGATATTCATGAACATCCGGTTTATGATGTTACGATGAGTGAGCAGATTATAGAGAAGATTAGAAATGCCAAAAGACCTGTTATTCTGGCAGGAACTGGAGTACGTCTATCAGGTGCGTATAATGAATTTTTGAAGTGTATAGAAGCCCTGCAGATTCCAGTGGTGACTGCATGGAATGCACATGATTTATTATGGGATGAACATCCTCTTTATTGTGGAAGACCGGGAAGTGTAGGAACAAGAGGAGGAAATTTCGTTGTACAGAACAGTGATTTGCTTTTCGTTCTGGGTTGCAGGTTAAATATTCGCCAGATTAGTTATAATTATAAAGAGTTTGCGAAGAATGCCTATAAAATTGTCGTAGATATTGATGAAGCCGAATTATATAAGCCGACAGTTGATGTAGATATGAAAGTTCATGCAGATGTAGCTGATGTTATGAGAGATATTGCTGGCAAAGCATCTGATACGGGAAATCATCTGGAGTGGTTGCAATGGTGCAGAGATGTTGATGCAAAGTATCCGGCCGCATTACCTGCTTACTATGAGAAGCAGACTCCAATCAATCCGTATGCTTTTATTCATGAATTTTCAGAAGCACTGTCCGAAGGCGACAAGGTTATTTGTGGTAATGGAAGTGCTTGTGTTGTAACATTTCAGGCAATGCAGATAAAGAAAAATCAAAGACTTTTTACAAATTCAGGCTGCGCTGCTATGGGTTATGGTTTTCCGGCAGCAATTGGCTGTGCAGTAGCAGAAAAGGATAGTCGAATTATTTGTCTGGATGGAGATGGAAGTTTTCAGATGAACCTGCAGGAATTGCAAACAGTAGTTTATAATAAGCTGAATATGAAAATTTTTATTTTAAATAATAATGGTTACCATTCTATCCGTCAGACACAGACGAATTTGTTTGAACCACCGTTAGTAGGGGTATGTGATGGGAATGGATTGAGTTTTCCTAGCATGGAAAAAATAGCGTATGCTTATGATATTCCTTATGAGAAGATTGATATGCTTGCAGGTGTTTCTATTAATGTATCAAGAATTTTGAAGATGGAAGGACCTGTTCTGTGTGAGGTTATTCTTGATTCAGAACAGAATTTTGAACCAAAATTATCTTCCAGAGTATTGCCGGATGGTAAGATTGTATCACCAGAAATTGATGATATGTTCCCGTTTTTATCAAGGGAAGAATATGAGGGCAATAAATTGGTGTAAATTGTTGGTGAATACGATGCGCTTAAGAAATAGGGATTATTATGTTTGATTTTGGATTAAATTTTTATCAAGGTAAAAAAGTATTAGTAACCGGTCATACTGGATTCAAAGGAACATGGATGTGCGCTTTGTTATTACAGGCGGGGGCACAAGTAACGGGGTATGCGTTGAAGCCACCCACAGAGCCAAGTATTTATGAATTAAGCGGAATGGATGGCAGGGTAAACTCTGTTATAGGAGATATCAGAGATTTGGAACATTTACAGCAGGTATTTGATGAAGTACAGCCGGAAATTGTGATTCATATGGCAGCACAACCGATAGTTCGAGAATCCTATAAAAATCCAGTATATACGTATGAAGTGAATGTGATGGGAACAGTAAATGTTTTAGAATGTGTACGTACTCATGCGAGTGTTCGCTCTTTTGTTAATGTAACAACAGATAAAGTGTATTTGAACAAAGAGTGGGAATGGGGATATCGTGAAAATGAGGAGTTGAATGGATATGACCCATATTCTAATTCAAAGTCATGTTCTGAATTGGTTACCAGTTGTTATAAAAATTCTTTTTTTCAAGCAGAAACGGATAAGCAGGCAGCAGAGGTCAAGGCGGCTGTTTCTACAGTAAGAGCTGGTAATGTAATCGGCGGTGGTGATTTTGCAACAGATAGAATTATTCCTGATTGTATCAGAGCAGCTTTAGAGGGAAAAGAGATTGTTGTCAGAAATCCATATTCTACAAGACCGTATCAGCACGTTTTAGAGCCAATTGCAGTTTATTTGATGATTGCAGCAAGACAATATGAAAAGCGTGAGTTTGAGGGTAATTACAACGTTGGACCAGATGAAATGGATTGCTATACCACAGGAGAGTTGGTAACATTATTCTGCGAAAAATGGAATCAGTCAACAAGACAACAGATATCCTGGAAAAATGAGTATGATGGAGGACCACACGAAGCTAATTTCTTGAAGTTAGATTGCTCCAGACTGAAGAAAACTTTCGATTGGAAACCGGTCTGGAATGTTGAAAAAGCAATGGAGATGATTGTTGAATGGACATTAGCATATCGGGATGGAAAAGATATTGCGGCAGTGATGGATAAGCAGTTGAGGAACTTTTTGGACTAAGAGATTAGATTGAAAAATCATATTGATATGCTGGTTTTTCAATCATCTATTTGCTCAGAAGTGGAGATTGGCGGGGTGTTAACGAATGGAAAGAATAGTGATTACTGGTCCTACTGGAGCAATTGGAATGGCTCTGATAGAGCTGTGTATTCAAAAAGAGATAGAGGTTTTGGCTATTTGTCATAAGGGATCAAAGCGAGCTGCGCAGATTCCCCATTCGAAATTGGTTCAAGTTATTGAAGCAGATTTAGATGATTATGCACAGTTGGATGCTCATTTATTAGGAAAATGTGATGGATTTTATCATTTGGCATGGAATGGTACGAGTGGAGAAGCACGAAATGATATGCTGATACAAAGCCAAAATATTAAGTATACCATGGATGCAGTTAATCTTGCCCATCGTTTGGGCTGTGAGTTTTTTATTGGGGCAGGTTCTCAGGCTGAGTACGGAAGAGTGGAAGGAAAGCTGAATGCAGAAATTCCAGCTTGGCCGGAGAATGGCTATGGAATGGCAAAATTGTGCGCCGGTCAGATGAGCAGAGAAATGTGTGACAGACTTAATATTCGGCATATGTGGACGAGAATACTCAGTGTTTATGGTCCATATGATGGAGAACAGTCTATGGTTTCTTCTGCCATCAGAATGTTTTGTAAGGAAGGAAAAGGCTCTTTTACCAAAGGAGAACAGCGATGGGATTATCTTTATAGCAAGGATGCTGCGAAGATAATGCTGGCACTTGGAGAGTCTGGCATACATCGAAAGGTATATTGCCTTGGCAGCGGCAGTGCAAAAGCATTATGTGCATATATTGAAGAAATCTATGATGCAGTGAGGGAACTCTATGGAAGTTCCCCA
This sequence comes from uncultured Bacteroides sp., assembly GCA_964454605.1. Taxonomy (GTDB): domain Bacteria; phylum Bacillota; class Clostridia; order Lachnospirales; family Lachnospiraceae; genus UBA3282. The sequence goes on along the minus strand of CAYVUF010000023.1, from coordinate 6,026 downwards.
GAAAGCGCAGAGCAACGGAAAAATCATCTGGGATTGGGTGAGATTCCTTATATGGCTAAGCAGGTTATGTATTTATGTGCGGATATAACAGAATTAGAGAACGATATTGGAACGATAGAGTTTACATCTTTTGAAGCAGGAATTAGGGAAACGATTCAAAATAAAATTTTATTGTTTCATTAAGTAAAAAAGAAGGGGTGATTGTTTCTTCTTCGTATTTACTCAGACATGGAGATTAAAATGACAAAGGATGAATGCAGAATAATTCGGCAATATGGGAAAATACTTTTCTATGAGTGTGTGTACTATGTAGTTGCTATTGGTATATTCTCAATTTCTAATTTGTATGTGGAGGATATACATATTGCTATTAAAAACAGCCTACAAGTTGCAAGTCTTATATTAGCGAGTGGTTTTGTTTTGTTGGCTCTTATTGTGCGTAGTCAGATTTTGAGGCAAAGAAGAATAGATGATAAGTTAGATGTAGATGAACAATTACGTACGTTGCCTGTCACAAAATATCGTGAAAATTTGAGAAACAGAAAGAAAAAGGAAATAATTGCGCTGTATAAGATGAGGTATGAAGGACAAAGGTATTATACTAACATTTCATCGAAACAAATGTTGGGGACTGTGGGAACAGTGATTATGTCTGTAGCATTAACCAAAATGCTTGATGAGGGAGTTCAGTGGGATTTTGTGAATTTATATGGTTGTATATATATTTTGGCAATGTTTATTCCTTTGATTGTGAATATAATTCTATTCACAATGGAAAGTATTTTGCAGGAAAAATCAGCATCAATGCCTAGTTTTGAAAAGAAAATACAGGATAGTATTGTAGAGGAACTTTTTGCGGAAAAAGTGGGAACACGGATAGATTTCATGGAAATAAGGGAATAAACCAACATTGGGAAAAGAAAGACTGTAAATGCGGTACCTTCTGCATCCTACTTGAAAAAACCATGAAATAAAGTTATCATAATAGAGTAACTTTATTTCATGGTTTTTTTGAACGAAAAGTACTTGTGTAAACGATACTTTTTGTCAATGAAAGGGACTTTATGGCACAAATTAGGGCAACGCAGCTTTCACAAATGCAGGATGCTTTTTCTCCGTATCCATTACACACAGAAGAAGAGATTGCTAATTTTTATTATGAAACAGCAGAAGCCAGAACAGGAGATAAATATTCGGATTTTGTGGAGAGCATGGTTATGCAGGTGCTTGATTCTGGTAATAGTGCTTTGCATAAATTGTTTATAGGGCATGCCGGTTCTGGAAAGACAACAGAATTGTTCCGGTTGTACCAACGATTAAAGGAAGAGAAGTACTTTGTATGTTTTGGAAGATGTGACATTGATTTAGATTCCGGGGATGTAGAGTATACAGAAGTTTTATTCTATATATTGGATTTGTTGGTTCGCAAATCCAAAGAAGTTGGAATAGGCATGAGTGAAACTGTTCTGGATGATATCATAAAATACTGGACATCGATGGAAGAGATTCAAATTACTTTGACAGAGCAGGAAGAAACTGGCTTAGAGATGTCTGCCGGAGCAGGTATTAAGCTGAAAAATGTTCTGGAAATCATGACAAAGATTAAAGGGATTCTGAAAAGCAGCGAAGAAACGAAACGTCAGATAAGACAGAGTATTATTCCACGAAGCAGTGAGCTTTTAACGAGAATTAAAGATGTCATTGAAAATCTGGAGAGTGAATTGCAGGCAAAGGGATATCCAAAGATTCCTTTTATTATTCTGGATGGATTGGATAAAATTCCCTTGGAACAGGCAAGAAAGATATTTAAAGAAAATGGTTCTAAGTTTTCGGAGCTGCCGATTCATCTGCTTGTAACGTTCCCTATTTCTTTGACCTATACAGAAGAATATAGAAATATACAGATTTGGCTTCCGAATCCGGAAAAACTTCCAATGATTAAGCTGCGCAACTGGGTAAACGGTGCTTATCAGGATGGCTATACAGAGGGATTTGATACAATGCAGGGGATTGTTGAGAAAAGAGCTGATTTAGGGCTTTTTGATGCAGGAGTACTGGATTTGTTGATTCGTCAGACGGGAGGTTATATACGTGATTTGTTCCGTTGTATAGGAAAAGCAGCAATTCGGGCGAGAATCCGGCACGCTGATACCATTAGTATGGAAGATGCGCAGCTTGCGCTAAATGCACTGGAATCTGATATTAATGGGTGTTATTCGTCTGATTTAATTCCTGCAATGAAGGAGATTTACGAGGGACATAAACACGTTAATTCATCAGAAGAAATTACAAAACTGATGCAGGTAGGTGCAGTGTTAGAATACAATGGAACGAGATGGTGTGATTTGCATCCATTGGTGGAAAAATGGTTATTAGAACATCGAAGATTCGGGGATTAGAAAATGATTGCACAGGCAGAGAGTGAACAATTCCGGATGTTATCCATGATGATAGAGGATACGACCAGGGGAATGTGTATCTATCAGGCTGCAACAGCAAAGGAACAGCAGTTAATAGCATACGAATTGAAAGATAGAAACTGCAAGAAGACCATAGTTATTGATATGGCTGATTATGCAGACAATGTGACTGAAATTCCGGCGGATATTCAACAGTTTAAGAGGATTCTGGATAAAGTACCGGAAGCTAAGGTGGTTGTTGTATGCAATCTGCAGTTATGCGGACTCTGGATGGGAGATAGTGCGTATATTGAAAAATTGAATTATATGCGCGACCAGATGATGGAATGTGATAAAATGTGGGTGTTTGGTATGACACCCTATTTTTCCATATTATTATCTCAGAAGGCGCGGGATTTATATACGTATATGATGTATAATTGTTCCTTTGCTGCCACAGAAGATACGGATACCTTGTCTTATGATGAGGGAAAGGAATACGCCGGAGATATCAAACTGCTAGTCAGCCAGTTTCAAGAGTACAAAGGATATATCAGCGGACAGTTGGAAAAGAAAGAACTGGATAGGAACATGGTATTACAGACTCTCAGTGTGTGGTTGAAATGTGCGGATTATCTGGATTGTACGGCAGGTGAATGGGTAAAAACACTTATGAATGTGTTAGAAACCTTTCAGACTGGCGAGCAGAGAGAAGGCAAGGAGATAGCGGTTTGCGAACTGATTTCGAAAGTCTATCTGCAATTAGGTGATTATAAAAAGGCCTTGGAATGTACTGAGGAAGAGCTTGCCATGGTGAAAGAATTGTTTCAGCCCGATTCGATTGAGATGGCAAGAGCGTATGAGCATATGGCTTTCGGGTATTTGAAAGCGGAGAACTGGGAAGAAGCGAAAAAATATTGTCAGGAAGCATTGCGAGTATATAGAAAACTGGATAAAGAGTATTCACTTGAAACAATTAGTTTATGGGATTATATTGCCAGATTGTATTTAAGTGAGTTGGATTATGATAAAGCAATTGAAATTCACAAAAAAAATATCCAGACGATTCTGGAGAAGAGCAATGAGAGTCATTATGGATTGCTTTTAGCTTACAATAACATGGGTAGAACCTACCAGGAGAAAGGACAGATATCAGAGGCATTGCAGTGCTTTCAGAAATCCCAGGAACTTGGGAAAAAGTATCATAGTGGCAATGCAGAATCAGAGATAGGAGTCTTAAATAATATTGCCAATATTTATCATAGTCTGGGAGATTTAGAGAAAGCTAAGAAAACTTTAGTAGAAGCTAAAAAGAGCTGCCTGCGTTCTTTTGGAGAAGAAAATGAAGCAACTGCACATATTTATCATAATTTGGCAGCAGTATATTCTGATTTAGGACAGTGGATTCCAGCAGAAAAGTATTATCATAAGGCAATAGAAATACGTAAGAAAGTTTTGGGAGAGATGCACACCGATTTGGCGAAGTCTTATGCAAATCTGGCAGGAGTTTATGCCCAGCAGAGTACCTTGGAAAATATGCTGGATGCTTTTATATGCGCAAAGAAGGCGTTGGAGATTCGTGAAAAAGTATATCCGAAAGGGCATCGGGAAGTTGCCGATTCCTATGCAGCTTTGGCGAAGATATGTTACAAAAGCAATCGTTTGGAAGATGCTTTGGCTTATATGACGAAAGCACAGAAAATGTATATAAGGTGGTACGGAAAAGACAATCAGACTGTACGAGATAATGAATATAATATTGAACTCATTAAGAAAGCAGAGCGTGTTCGAACCCATTTATGATATGAAAGAAAGCAAAAGCATCTAGGAGAACAAGTGTATAACTATGAAAGGAAGTAGTATATTTGCGGTTTACAATTCTAATCAGCAATGCTAAAATGTTAAAAATCATTGAATTTGAATATAGTGTTACGGGAAAAAGCAATGTACAGAGTAGAAGATAAATTTTTTTGCACCGAAGAAGATTTCCGCCTTTTGCAGGCAAGGCTGGGAGCTGTTCTGAAGTCAGATGCCAATCACGAGGGCAGTTACCGTATAACCAGTGTGTATTTTGATGATTGGACCGATACACATCTTAGGAATACAGTGGATGGTTTGCGCGAAAGAGAGAAGTATCGTATTCGCATATATAATGGTTCTTACGATACGATACGCCTGGAAGTAAAGCAGAAAAAAGATAATAGGGTATTGAAGATGGCGCGAAAGATTTCAAGAGAGCAGATGGAGGATTTCATGGAAGGCAGATGCATTGAAGATACAGAACTCTCTATGAATAGTCCGATTACGCTTTTTAATCTTGCTATAAAAAACCGGCTTCTGCGCCCAAAAATCATTGTAGAATATGACAGGCAGGCATATATATTTGAACCGGGAAATGTGAGGATTACGTTAGACAGAATGCTGCGTTCCAGCAGGCAGTTTGAAGCATTTATGCTGGGAAAGGAATTGCAATGTGATTCTGTCAGGGAAATCGACAGTGTACTGGAGGTAAAATATGATGAATTTCTTCCATCCTTTATCGCCCAGTTGTTAGAAAATGGAAATATGATACAGACATCATATTCAAAATATAGAATTTGCAGAGAAATGGGAGAATGACAAATATGTCTATCAAAGACGTGATAAAAACCAGTGTTTATGAAAGCCTGGGGGTTGGAACCGATTTATCAGGAGATAAAATTCTGGTTATTTTTGTTGCTGCATGCCTGATTGGTTTATATGTGTATGCTGTTTATAAATTTACCAGTAAAGCAGCCTTTTATTCGAAAGATTTGAATATAACAATTGCCGGAATGCCGGTTATTATTGCAGCCATTATGATTGCCATGCAGTCAAATCTGATTGTATCACTTGGTATGGTGGGTGCATTGTCTATTGTACGATTTCGTAATGCAATTAAGAATCCGCTGGATTTATTATATTTGTTTTGGACGATAAGTGCAGGCATCATCTGTGGTGTTGGTTTGATTCTGCTGTCGGTGATATTATGTGTTGTTATGACAATTATGCTGTTGTTGTTGGAGTTGGTTCCGAATTTTAAAGCACCGGCATTGTTGGTTATACGTTCAGATGAAATGGTGGATTGGGCAGAAATCAAAGGTATCTTAAAAAAATATACAAAATCATTTAAAGAAAAATCTCGTACAATAAGGAAAAATGAAACAGAAATTATCTTTGAAATCCGAACTGCAAAAGAAGATGAATTGTTACAAGAATTGCAGCAAAGAAAAGAATTGAAACAGATTAATTTATTGGCATATGATGGAGAATGTCGCATATAAGGATATACATCTTGGTATATCCTTTGAATTTGTCTGCTAAGCGAGGATGCTCACGCTGCTAGTCGTTGTTCTGATGCAGAAATTGAATGTATTTCACCAGATTTTTGCGGGAATCATCATCTAGTGCCTGAATATTATAAACAACGTCGTGCAGAGAGATATTGTCAATGTAAGGGGCATTCATATTCAGATTTCCGAGATAACTGCTGTCAGAGCTCAACAAATAATCTGTACTCACCTGATAATAATTGGCAAGTGCTGTCACAACGGAAATTGGAATTTCACGATGACCATTTTCATAATTGGAATAGGTTTGCTGTGATAC
>CAYVUF010000022.1:0-16539 GCA_964454605.1 uncultured Bacteroides sp. | reverse complement strand
ATGGCGGACAGGGATGTGATCCTTTAACATACGCTATGTGTGTAGAAGAGTTATCAAAAGTATGTGGTACTACTGGTGTTATCGTATCAGCACATACATCCCTTTGCTGTGACCCAATTCAGACATATGGTACAGAAGAACAGAAACAGAAATATCTGATTCCGCTGGCAAAAGGTGAGAAGTTAGGTGCTTTCGGTTTAACTGAGCCAGGTGCTGGTACAGATGCACAGGGACAGCAGACAAAAGCTGTACTTGATGGTGACGAGTGGGTACTGAATGGTTCCAAATGCTTCATTACAAATGGTAAAGAAGCTGACGTTTATGTTATCTTCGCAATCACAGGTGTTGTTGAAAAACGCGGCAGATTAACAAAAGAAATCTCTGCATTTATCGTAGAAAAAGGAACACCAGGATTTACTTTCGGTACAAAAGAAAATAAGATGGGTATTCGTGGTTCATCTACATACGAACTTATCTTTACAGATTGTCGTATCCCGAAAGAAAACTTATTAGGACAGAAGGGCAAAGGCTTTGCAATTGCAATGCATACACTGGATGGCGGACGTATCGGTATCGCTGCTCAGGCACTTGGTCTTGCAGAAGGAGCACTGGAAACAACTATCGAATATGTAAAAGAAAGAAAACAGTTCGGCAGAGCAATCGGTGCATTCCAGAATACACAGTTCCAGTTAGCTGATATGGCTACTAAAGTAGAAGCTGCTAAGATGTTAGTATACAAAGCTGCTATGAAGAAAGCAGAATATGCTAAGAATCCAAAAATCTCCTACTCTGTTGAAGCTGCTATGGCTAAATTGTATGCAGCAGAAGTTGCTATGGAAGTAACAACAAAAGCTGTTCAGTTACATGGTGGATACGGTTACATCAGAGAATATGATGTTGAGCGTATGATGCGTGATGCTAAGATTACAGAAATCTACGAAGGAACAAGCGAAGTTCAGCGTATGGTTATTTCTGGAAGTCTTTTGAAATAAGGCAAAATGCCAAAAACATGTAAACGGAACATGTATGAAAGTACACGTAAATAAGGTAAAGGAGAAAAAAGTCGATGAAAATCGTTGTTTGTATTAAACAGGTACCTGATACAAAGGGTGGCGTAAAGTTCAATCCAGATGGTACATTAGACAGAGGTGCAATGCTTACCATTATGAACCCTGATGACAAAGCAGGCTTAGAAGCAGCACTTAGATTAAAAGATCAGTATGGCGCAGAAGTTACAGTTTTAACTATGGGTCTTCCAAAAGCAGAAGAAGTTCTTCGTGAAGCTATGGCTATGGGAGCTGACAAAGGTATTCTTGTAACTGACAGAGTACTTGGTGGTGCTGATACATGGGCAACATCTACAACTCTTGCAGGTGCCCTCAGAAATATTGATTATGATTTAATCATCACAGGCCGTCAGGCTATCGATGGTGATACAGCACAGGTTGGTCCTCAGATTTCAGAACATCTTGATATTCCTGTAATTTCTTATGCACAGGATATCAAAGTTGAGGGTGACAGTGTTATCGTTGAACGTCAGTATGAAGACAGATATCATGTAGTAAAAGCGAAAATGCCTTGTCTGATTACAGCACTTTCCGAATTAAATGAGCCTCGTTACATGACTCCAGGCGGAATCTTTGATGCATACAAAGAAGAAATTACTGTTTGGGGCAGAGCAGACTTAAAGGATGTTGATGATGCTAACTTAGGTTTGAAAGGTTCACCTACAAAGATTGCAAAAGCATCTGATAAGGTGAGAAAGGGTGCCGGTGAAAAGGTTACTCTTGACCCAGATGAAGCAGTAAGCTACATCGTTGACAAGTTAAAAGAGAAACATGTTATCTAACAGGTAAAGGAAGAGTGGTGAATACGATGAATTTAGAAGAATACAAGGGAGTTTATGTCTTTGCTCAGCAGGTAGACAATGAAATCAGCAGTATTGCATTAGAATTACTTGGAAAAGCAAAAGACCTTGCAAAAGATTTAAATACAGATGTAACAGCTATGCTGTTAGGTTCAGGTGTTAAAGGACTTGCAGACCAGCTCGCAGAGTATGGTGCTGATAAAGTCATCGTTGTAGATGATCCTGAATTAAAAGAATACAGAACAGAGCCATATGCACACGCATTAGCTTCTATCATTAACCAGTACAAACCAGAAATCGTTCTGGTTGGTGCTACTGCAATCGGTAGAGATTTAGGTCCTAGAGTTTCCGCAAGAGTAGCAACAGGTCTTACAGCTGACTGTACCGTTCTTGAAATTGGTGATTTCCCATTACAGGCAATCCCTGGACAGGAGCAGTTACACAATCAGTTACTTATGACTCGTCCTGCATTCGGTGGTAACACAATTGCAACAATTGCATGTCCTTATAACCGTCCTCAGATGGCAACTGTTCGTGCAGGTGTTATGCAGAAAATCGAGCCAATCGCAGGTGCGAAAGCAGTTGTAGAAGAGTTCAATCCTGGATTTACTCCAGATAACAAATATGTAGAAATCTTAGAAGTAGTAAAAGCTGTAACAGATACCGTCGATATCATGGATGCTAAGATTCTTGTATCCGGTGGTCGTGGTGTTGGCAGCCCAGAAAACTTCAAGATTCTGGAAGACCTTGCAGAAGTACTTGGCGGTACTGTAAGTTGCTCTCGTGCAGTTGTTGATGCTGGCTGGAAATCAAGAGATTTACAGGTTGGTCAGACTGGTAAAACAGTTCGTCCTAACGTATACTTTGCAATCGGTATTTCCGGTGCTATCCAGCACGTAGCAGGTATGGAAGAATCTGATATCATTGTTGCAATCAACAAAGATGAAGATGCTCCTATCTTCGATGTTGCTGATTATGGTATCGTAGGTGACTTAAATAAAATCGTTCCGAAGTTAACAGAAAGTTTGAAAGCTGCAATCGCTGCTGCAAAATAAGTAATGTTATCAGAATGAATCAAAACGGTCAGGCGCTTGAGTCTGACCGTTTTCTTTTATCTGAAAATATGATATTCTAATAGTAGAAAAAATGATAAAACAGAGAAAGTGTAAATGAAAAAATGAAAATGATAGAAATAAGTCATCTATCAACTTTTTATGGAAAAAGAAAGATTCTGGATGGACTGGATTTGTATGCAGAGCGCGGAGAATGTATCGGTATTGTTGGCCCCAATGGATGTGGGAAATCAACTTTGCTTTCCACCATGGCAGGTGTCAGGAAACCGAAAGAGGGAAAGATAGTTTATTATGGCAACGATGCACTGAAAAATCGAAAAGTCTTTTCCAAAATGACAGGGTATGTACCACAGGAAAATCCATTGATTCCGGAACTAAGTGTGTATGATAATTTAAGACTCTGGTATCCGGATAGAAAGGAATTAGAGAAGGAATTACAGGAAGGATTTCTGCAACTAATGGGAATCCCGGAGTTTGTTAAAGTGCCGGTTTCCAAATTATCAGGCGGGATGAAAAAGCGGGTCAGTATAGGAATCGGGATGGCTGATATGCCGCCGGTCTTGATTCTAGATGAGCCAAGTGCGGCATTGGATTTGGTCTGCAAAGAAGACATCAGACATTATTTGCAGCTATATCGGGAACGAAAAGGGACAATTGTTATTACGACACATGAAGAAAGTGAATTGGAACTTTGTGACAGTCTGTATGTTATGAAGAATGGCAAACTGGAACAAGTAGAACGGACATTACGTGGAGAATTGCTGACAGCAAAATTTTAATATGTCAGAGTATATAGAAGTAAAAGGAACGGAAGAACACTTGGGGAAAAGGGAAAGGACGGATTGCTTATGGAAATGGCAGAAAAAATTGAGGAACTGGAGAAGAACATTGGGTTAAATTTGCGAGAAACAATTCAAGTGATGGAAGCGGTATCAGAAATTTTTCCAATGATTGTTATGGCGAATCTATCAAAGAACACCTATACCATAATTCGTAATGATAATTTTGTGGGCTTTGATGTACCTCGCACTGGCTGTTATGATGATTTGATTGATGGAGGAGTAGACAATATCCACAACAATTATCAGGATGTTTTTCTGGAATGTTTTTCCAGGGAAAGTCTGCTGCGCAAATTTCAGAATGGAAGTACGGATGTATATGCGGAATTGTATCAGAAAGGCGGAAATGGAAAATATCAGTGGATTTCTGCGCATGTTATCCGTTTACAGGATGAACAGGGAGACATTCGTCAGATTTGTCTGAATCGTGTTTTGGAGGGAATTGTAGAAGAAAGAGGCGGCTGCCGCCGGTAGGAAGAAGGACAGGCAGCCTGCAAATGAGGAGTTATGATGAAAGATAATTTTTATAAGCGGGTATTCATGCTGGTGCTCCCGATGGCACTGCAGAACCTTATCAATGTGGGAGTTTCCGCAACAGACGTAATTATGCTTGGAAGAGTAGGGGAAAAGGTACTTTCAGGCTGCTCACTTGGCGGACAGATATTCTGGATTTTAAGTTTGTTTCTTTTTGGGGCAACTTCGGGAGCATCGGTTTTGATTGCACAGTATTGGGGACGGAAAGACTTGCAGGCAATCGAGAAAATTATGGGGATTGTGGTATTATTAACGACTACTGTCGGGGTACTGTTTATGATAGTATCCTTATGGATACCCGATAAATTGATGTTCCTTTTTACCAACGACGAAGAGATTATAAGACAGGCAGTGCAATATATCAGAATTGTGGCATTCACCTATCCGATAACAGCATTTACGATGGGATATCTGAATATGTTAAAAAGCGTTGAACGGGTTCTGATTTCGACGATTATTTACGGAAGTTCTCTGCTTATCAATATTGTTGTAAATGGTATTTTGATTTTTGGTTTGTTCGGTTGTCCGGCATTAGGTATTCAAGGTGCAGCAATCGGAACACTGGTAGCAAGAATTGTAGAGTTGCTGATTCTGATTTTCTATTTGAAGAAAGTAAAACCAGAAGTTAAAGTAAAATGGAAAAATATCGTTCATATAGATGGTACTTTATGGAAGGATTTTCTGTATTATTCTACTCCGGTTATTTTAAATGAGGTGTTCTGGGGCGTAGGTTATTCTGCCAATACCGCTATTGTAGGGCGACTGGGCAGCAGTGTAGTAGCAGCAAATTCGGTTGCACAGGTTACAAGGCAGCTTTCCATGGTAGTAGGTTTTGGAATTTCTTCCGCCACTGCCATTATGATAGGAAAGGCAATTGGGGAAGGTAAAAAGGATGTTGCAGAGGAATATGGAAGAAAGTTTACGATGCTCGGTGTTTTGTGCGGCATCGGAGGTGCACTGGTTATTATATTACTGCGCCCTGTGATTGTGTGGGGAATGGGATTTGAAGGAGAAACAGTCACATATCTGAACCTTTTCCTTGCTATGATGGCAGCTTACGTAATTGGACAATCGGTGAACTCCACTTGGGTAGTAGGCATTTTCCGTTCAGGCGGAGATACCAGATTTGGGATGATTCTGGATATGACGACGATGTGGTTTGGCTCTATTTTAGTAAGTGCACTGGCCGCTTTTGTATTTCATGCGCCTGTGCCGGTTGTATATGCTCTTTTGCTGAGTGATGAGTTTATTAAGGTACCTTTTTGTCTGTGGCGTTATCGTCAGAAAGTATGGTTGAAAGACGTTACAAGATAGCAGAAGAAAGGGCAGACAGGGAGGAGTCATATGTTACCGGATGAATCACAGAGCATGGAGATACAGATACCGGAGATAGAAGAAGAGAACAGGCAGCGGAAAGGATGGAGTAAGGCAGTCTGGATTCTGCTGATCTGTTTCATGATAATGGCAGTGATTGTGACAGTTGTCATGACCCTGTACCATACAGATGAGAGAAAGGTGTTAGCAGGATTTACCGGACTGGCGAAAGAGGCAGAGGAATGGAATGAACTCTGGCAGGAGAAAAGCGGGCTGAAATTCAGTCATTCTATGGATAAGGGGAAAATACAAGGCAGTTTTAATATCAGTGCAGAGGAGATACCGTTTACACTGGGCATTGATATTGAAAATGCGAGAGATTTGGATGCCAGACAGGTAAAAAATAACATAGTTTTCAGTACCTCCAATATTGCATTGGCAGAAATTTCGGTATATGGTGACGAACAGGAAGTGATGATTTCCACACCAGATTTCTGGAAACAAAATTTACGTTTTCAGACGAAACATATCGAGGAGCAGTATAATCACTCTATCTGGGCAGATATATTTGGGACGATAGAAGAGAACGAAATTAGCATAGATTTGTTTCCACAGTCAGAAAGAACAGAAGGCTGTATTGATTTGGGAAAAATCATAGCCAACTGGAAGGAATATGCAGAAGCAGGCATGGTCATAGAAAAGATGGAGGAACCCATTGAGATTACGGTGCAGGATAGAAAGCAAGCGGTTTATAAATGCAGCCAGTATCGAATCCAAATTCCCCAGGACATAGTGGAAGATTTTACACAGGAAGAAATATCCATTCAGAGTGACATGGTATTAGCTACGGCAATGGATAAGCACAACCGGATGGTGCAGTTACGGTTAGAAGAACCATTATGGTTAGCAATGGGAACCAGAGAAGGTACGCCGGTGGAGATTTCGGGTGAGATATTGTTTCTGGGGGAAGAGAGAAGTCTGGATGACACACTTGTCAAAGCAGAATACAGGATTCCGAAAGAAGCTATTTTAACAAATGAGAGTATGAAAAACTTTCTGGAAGAAATAGAATTAGGGCAGGAATTACTGCCAGATGTGGAAATTGTGACAGATATGAAGATTCATTTTGAAGGAAATGACATGAGTGTCACAACTGTTTTTGATAAATTGACTATGACAGTCGAAGGATTTGGCACCTATAAGATGACTGGCAGCGTTCAACTGGAACCATTGGAAGAAGCAATCCGACCTTTCGAAGGGGAAACACTGGAATTGTTTCAGATGAAGGAAGAAGATTATCAGGATTTAATCAACCAGTTCCTTCACAATCTGGATAAATGGAGAAATGCACTATAACATGAAAAGTACTTTGCGGTTATGGAAATTGGAATGGAAACGGACGTTAAAGGCATGGCCGGGAATGCTGCTTGAGGCAGTCCTGATTCTTGCGATACTGGCAGGAGCAGTTGTGGGAGCTGACCGTTTTTTATACCGGGATATGCCTAAGATACAGATTACAATTGCAGTAGTGGAAAGGGAAGAGAATTTCACAACGGATTTGCTGCTGCAGTATATTCAGAGCATGGAAAGTATTTCTGAAACATGTCAGTTTCAGGTGATGACGGAAGATGAGGCTTTTTCACTTCTGAGCCAGAAGAAGGCAGCAGCAGTTTTGGTTCTGCCGGAACAATTGGTGGAAGGAATTATAAGTGGTGCCAATGCTCCGGTAGAGATATATTTTCCGAAAAATGCAGGACTGGAGTCAGCTCTTTTGAAACTTTTTACCGATGCAGGAGTTAGTATGCTGCAGACTGCCCAGGCAGAAATTTATGGAATGTACGATACGGCACAGGAATTTGCTGTGTTAGAATCGTTAACCAGACTGGAGGCAGATATCAATCAGAAAAATCTGGCATTTGCATTGGACAGGATGGCAATCTTTATGACAGAGAATGTTTCGCCTACGAGTGGGATGACATGGACAGAATATTATCTTGTTTCAGCCATGGTGTTTTTTCTGTTGCTGTTTGGTATGGCGTGTTATCCATTTCTCCAGCCATACCAAAAGGTTCTGTCAGAACAGCTTGAACGAGAAGGGATTGGAATGGGCAGGCAATGCCTGGGAAAATGGATGTGTGGCTTTGGCACATTACTGTTTGCGACAATGGGCATGACAGTACATCTTTCTTTGGAGCGAAGAATCAGTTTGGATGTACAGCAGTTGATACTTCTGCTTCTGATGACGGTATGTATCGCAGCCTTTGTCTTTTTCCTTTTTCAATTGACGGAGAATGGGATAACAGCAATATTGTTGCTGTTTTTTGCGGCATTTGTGATGATGTACTGTGCAGGTGGTTTCCTGCCTTCTGCCTTTTTGCCGGAAACTATACAGAAGATAGGAAAGATTTTGCCGGTATCTTATATGCTGCAGGCAGCGGCTGGCATATATCTGGGCAGTCGTCAGGTGGAAATGCAGGTATGGTATGGACTGATTGGTTATGCCTTTTTCTTTGGAGCAGGTGCCTATGGCATTGCTTCCTTTCGAAATACCAGATGGAAAAGCAGGAGCGTGGAGTGTTAAGTGAAGAGAAATAGAAAAAAATATGGTGTATGCTTTTTCCTTATGGCAAAACGTCTGTTGAAAAAACCATCGTTTCTATGTCTGTTGGTTCTGCTTCCAGCGGTAGCCAGTGGACTGAACTGGTTGGAACAGGGAGAACCGGCTCAGAATATAATAGGGATTGTTGATACAGAGAACATTCTGTGGACCAGGTTACAGAAGGAGCAGGACAGTTTAACCTTCCGGCAGTATCCAGAGGAAAGCAGTCTGATACAGGCGGTGGAAACAGCCGAAGTGGATTGTGGGTTCGTTTTGCCGGAGAATTTTAGGGAGAAGCTGCAGAGTGATGACTGGCAGCAGAGTATTATCTTGTATGAATCGGCGAACAGTGTAATGATTGCTTTTGCCAAAGAGAAGATTGCAATTGCAGCTTTTGTAATGTATGCAGAAGAAAGTTATGTAAATTATATAAACCAGACAGAAGTATTTGATGGAATAGAACAAAAGGGAACGGACAGGGAACTGGTGGCGGCTTTTGCCAAGGAAGCCTACCAGAGGCATTTGGCGGATGGCAGTACTTTCTTTTTTCAATATCAGAATCCGATAGCAAATGGGAAAGGTTCAGCGGATGCCATAGAAGAAAAAGAACCAAGAGAAATTTTCCCAGTAAGAGGAATTCTGGCAGTCTGTATTTTCTTAAGCGGAATGTGCGGTTTGCTGATGGATGTTCGGGATAGACAGGAGAAAAGATTTGCAAGAATATGCCCGGACTGGGTTATAACCGGACTCAATATATGGATTCCGACCTTGTATACCTCATTTATCACATTGCTGACTCTGTTGGTATTAGGGAAGACGGAACATATGGGAAGGGAAATCGGTAGTCTTTTTCTCTACCAGTTTCTTCTTATTGTTTATTGTAGTATAATCAGGATGATACTGCGCAGGCAGGAGAGGATAGCGGCGGCAATTCCGGTTTTAACACTGGCAAGCATCATTTTTTGCCCAGTGTTTGTCCGGCTGCCAACCTATATTCCAGCCTTCCGGGTAGCAGAAAGGTTGTTTCCAATCACGTATTATCTGTGGATGTAACAATATTTGAGGTGAAATTATGGCGAAAAATAAAGAAGTGAAAACTAATGCAATGCGCATTCTGGAGAGGGAAAAGATTCCTTTTACACATTATACCTATGAATGTGAAGAGTTTATAGATGGATTGCAGATTGCAGACAAGCTGAATCTTCCGTATGAAAAAGTGTATAAGACGTTGGTAACGGTTGGCAGCAGCAGAAACTATTTTGTATTTGTCATTCCGATTGCCAAGGAATTAGATTTGAAGAAGGCGGCAAAATCAGTTGGTGAGAAATCAGTTAGCATGATTCCGGTAAAGGATATTAATGGAGTGACAGGGTATATCCGAGGCGGGTGTACTTCCATCGGCATGAAAAAACAGTATGTTACGAGAATTGAACAAGCAGCAGATAAGTTAGAAACAATGATTGTCAGCGGTGGACGAATTGGTTCCCAGATTGAACTGAAACCGGAGGATTTGTGTAAAGCTGCCAGAGCTGAATTTGCAGATATTACTTTTGAATAAGGGACATTTGACAATCGGTTTACAGGCAATACAAGGCAGGATAGAAATGGATAAGGATGTAAATTGGCAAGGATAGAAATTGACAAGGATAGAAAACAGCAAAAAGAGAAAGGGAACAAAAGAAGATGAGCGAAAAAACAATTTTAGATTATGAAACCGTAGCGCTGGATGAGGAGAAAGATGCCCTGGTTATCATAGACCAGACAAAGCTGCCAGGCAAAACGGAAATCATTCGTCTGAAAACAGGAGAAGAAATCTGGGATGCAATTTATTTGTTGAAAGTGCGAGGCGCACCTGCAATCGGTGTTGCAGCTGCTTTTGGAATTTATCTGTTGGCAAAACAAATAAAGGCAGAGGATTATGAAACATTTTACCAAGAATTTGTGAAACAAAAAGAATATCTGAATTCAGCAAGACCAACCGCAGTTAATTTATCATGGGCATTGAACCGGATGGATAAATTATGCCAGTCTTTGAAAGGAAAAGCTGTTTCTGCGATTATCGAAGCCTTGAAGCAGGAAGCAATTGCGATGAAAGAGGAAGACATTCAGGTCTGTAAAGCCATTGGTGAGTATGGTCTTAGTCTGGTAAAACCAGGCGATGGCATTTTAACACATTGCAATGCAGGGCAGCTTGCAACGTGTAAATATGGTACCGCGACTGCACCGATTTATCTGGGCCATGAGAGAGGGTATGATTTTAAGGTTTTTGCAGATGAAACCAGACCTTTGTTACAGGGAGCAAGGTTAACCGCATACGAGCTGCACTCGGCAGGAGTGGATGTAACCCTTATCTGCGATAATATGTCAGCGACGGTTATGAAAAATGGATGGGTCAATGCAGTGTTTGTTGGCTGTGACCGGGTGGCTGCCAATGGGGACACTGCTAATAAAATAGGAACTTCTGTTGTGGCAACGGTGGCAAAGCGTTACAATATACCGGTTTACATTTGTGCACCGACCTCCACCATTGACATGAATACAAAAACAGGAGCAGATATCGTAATTGAACAACGTCCCGCACATGAGGTTACAGAAATGTGGTATGCAGAGCGCATGGCACCAGAAGGAGTGAAGGTGTTCAACCCGGCTTTTGATGTAACAGACCATGATTTGATAGCGGGTATTGTGACGGAATATGGTATCGCCAGAGCTCCTTACACCGAGTCCTTACAGGAGATTTTTGCGAAGAAGAATGCAAAAGAATAAGAATATCTTACAGAAAAGAGAAAGGTTAGAAACAAGATGGAATATATGACAGAGAAACAGGCAAAAAAGGCAATTTTAGATATTGGACAGAGAATGTATGTCCGCAATTTTGTAGCAGCCAATGACGGAAATATTTCCATTCGAACCGGAGAAAATGAAGTCTGGGCAACGCCTACCGGGGTATCCAAGGGATTTATGAAAAAGAAAATGCTTGTGAAAGTGGACTTGGATGGGAATGTTCTGGAAGGAACTTACAAACCTTCTTCTGAACTGAAAATGCATCTGCGTGCGTACAAAGAAAATCCGGATATCCATGCTGTCTGCCATGCCCATCCGCCTATTTGTACCTGTTTTGCGATTGCAGGAATTCCGTTGGATAAGCCTGTTTTAGCAGAAGCTATTATTACCCTTGGCGATGTGCCGATTGCACCATATGCGGAGCTGGGTTCCAAAGAAGTACCAGAGGTAATTGCACCCTATTGTCATACCCACAACGGTATCCTGTTAGCCAATCATGGTGCAGTTACATGGGCAGAAGATGCCTATGCAGCATATTACCGTCTGGAATCGATGGAATACTATGCCAATATATTGTTGGTGACAGAAAAACTTCTTGGCAAACAGAACCTTTTGTCGGATGAACAGGTAGATGCGCTGCTTGCCATGCGTGAGAAGTTTGGAATCAAGCAGGGTGGTGTGCCAAGAAGAAAGAAAGGATTATTCGATTTCTAAAATCTTTTCTGCAATTTCTACGGCATCCATGATGCAGTCAGGACAGGAGCGAAGCACCTTACCGGTATCAATTCCTTTCAATTCGCGGCAGACAGCAGAACCATTTTTGGCAATAAACTGTTCTACGATTTCTCGGGATAACTGGTAAGTGTCTGCTTTGGTCTGTGGATTTGCAAGATTTCCGTCACTATTCTGAAAACCTGCTGCCATGACAGCACCGGAAACAGCACCACAGGTAGCACACATACCACCCATACCAAGTCCGAAACCTTCGCAGGCTTTAAAAAGAGTGGCTTCATCAACGCCTAAATCTTTGGCAAAACTGCATGCAACAGCCTGTGCACAGTTAAATTTTTTATCATGATAAGCAATGGCTAATTCTTTTCGGTTCATTTCTCTTTCTCCTTTGTATTTCCATTTTTATTGCGAGGACTGCAAAACAAAGCTCTGTTTTCTTGCAGCTAAAACATATTATAATCACAGTATATCCTGTTATGGACAGGTTGGCAAATGTTAAATCCGGAAGGAAAAGAAAAAATAAGACGAAAAAGGACGGAAAACCTTCTGCAAACGGTTGCGTTTGCTTTAAATAGGTGATAGACTAAAGTATAGACTAGGGTATAAATAATTAAGCAGAATAGGGAAAGTAGGCAACATGAACAAAAGACAAAGGCTATTAGAAAAGATTGTTAATGGCAAAAACTTAAGTATGAAAAAGATTATTATTATTTTGTTGGCACTGCTTGGCATTGTAGCGGTTATTGTCTGGAATGCTTATACCAACGAAATAGAAGTGGAGAAACAACTGCAGCAGAATCTGACGGATGTGGCAAAACAGAATGCCAGCATTCTGGATGTGAAGATATCTGCCCAGTATAATTTACTCTCTTCGCTGGCAAAGGAACTGGATGGGGTGACTACGGATACAATTGAGGAGAAATTAGACCATTTCAGAATTTTTCTGGAAGAAGGGAATGTGAAGCGCTTTGCCTTTTGTTTTCCAGACGGCATGACGTTTTCAACGGATGGAGAGGAGATGGATTTGTCCTATCGTGAGTTCTATCAAAGCGGTATGGAGAAAAAGTGTTCTATTACAGGCATTTTGTCGGATGCGCTCAGAGAAGAGCATGGCAATGTTAATGTTATGACTATTCCGGTTCTGGATGGGGAAGACAATGTGACTGGTGTTTTCGGTCTGGCTTATGATACAGATAAGTTTAATGAATCCTTAGAAATAGAGAGTTTTGATGGAAAAGGTTTCACCTGTATCATCAATGAAAAAGGTGAAATTATGGCGGCTACAGGAAATCAGGATTTTGTGCTGTCAGAAAATTTATTGACCGATATTCTGGCAGCCGATGCCCAGAATGATAAGACCATCGAGAAGCTGCAGCGGCAGATGAGTCAGAAAGAGTCCGGCAGTGGAACGATGTATCTGAATGGGAAAAGCTACTATTACATGGTTCCAGTTGATTTAATGGATGGTTCTGTGACATGGAATATTCTGACGATTGTTCCTTATGATATATTACATGAAAGAGTATTGCCAATCCAGAAAAATCATTATATAGCCAGTGCACTGGTAATTGCGCTGGTAGGACTGGGCGGACTTTTGCTCATTACGTTTGTGAAGGAACAGCATAGGAAAATGCTGCAGTATGCTTATACGGACTCGCTTACGAAGGGGGCTAATTTTATTAAGTTTTGTATGGATATGGACAGCCGGGAAAATTGTAATGGCTATCTGGTTGCACTGGATATTTCCAATTTCAATAATATTATGATTGTGGCAGGCAAAGAAGCAAGCAATGCGCTAGTCCGGGATACCTGGGACATCATTTGCAATGCTTTATTGGAGGATGAAACAGCAGGGCGCGTGAAGGATGATATGTTTATTCTTTTCTTAGAGCCATCTTCTGAGCAGGCATTGCTTTCCAGAATGGAGAAAATTTCAGAGCAGATTGTTGCAAATACGAAGAATTATCATGTTTTTGGAATCCGGGCAGGTTATGGTATTTACCGGATGACGGAACCAGAAGCAATCGAGAATGCATATAGTAAAGTAAAACTGGCAAAAGAGTATGCAACAACTAAACAGGAAGTGAATTATGCTTTCTATAACGAAATCAATCGTTTGCAGACACAGCATGAGAAAGAACTGGAGGCACGTTTCCCGGAGGCCATTGAGAAGAAAGAATTTGAAGTATGGTATCAGCCAAAGTATAGCGCAGCCGATTGTACGGTGGTTGGAAGTGAAGCACTGGTGCGCTGGCGGAAAGAAAATGGGGAAATGGTTTCGCCTGGAGAATTTATTCCGTTGTTTGAACGAAACGGTATGATTATGAAATTAGATGAGTATATGTTCCGTTCCGTCTGCAGGCAGCAGAAGCAGTGGATGTCAGAAGGAAAGAAAATTTATCCGGTGTCTATCAATGTGAGCAGGGCATCCTTATACAGTAGCGATATTGAGCAACGCTATCGCGCTATCATGGAAGAGAGTGGAATCAGTCCGGAATATGTGCAGCTTGAAGTAACAGAAACTGCGATGGAAGAAAGAGTGGATTTGCGTGAACTTCTGAACAAATTCCGCCAGATGGGAATTAAGATTCTGATGGATGATTTTGGAACCGGTTATTCTTCTCTGTCGACTCTGAGTGCACAATGTTTCGATACCTTGAAGCTGGATAAGACTTTGATTGACCATATTGGAGATAAAGACGGAGAAACCCTGTTGTATTATGTAATCCGCATGGGACAGCAGATGGGGCTTCACATTACGGCAGAAGGTGTAGAAGAAAAGTCACAGCTCCAATTTTTGCAGGAACTGAAATGTGATGACATTCAGGGCTTCTATTTTTCAAGACCTTTGCCTTTACATGAGTATGAAGACATCTTAGAATAGATGGAACAGCAAATGACTCAGTTTATTTCAAAGGTAGCAGGGAATGAGAAAAGGAGTTCTGGAATGAAACTTTCCAATTTAATGAAATATGAGCCGATTACAATACAGTGCCATGATAACCCGGATGCAGATGCTATTGCATCTGGGTATGCACTGTATTCTTTTTTTAAACAGAAAGGGAAAACGGTAAGGCTGGTTTATTCCGGCAGAAATAAAATTCAGAAATCTAATTTGTGTCTGATGTTAGAGCATCTGAAAATCCCAATGGAATATATTGCTCGCCCAGAGGAACTGGTGAAGGACACGAAAGAACAGAAACTGCCGGGATTGCTGATAACAACAGACTGTCAGTATGGTGCCGGCAATGTAACCCGAATTCCGGCGGAAAAGATAGCGATTATCGACCATCATCAGGTGGAGATTCATGATGTGGAACTGAGTGAAATCAATCCGCAACTGGGAAGTTGTTCCACACTGGTATGGAGTATGTTGCAGGAAGAAGGCTATACGATACAGGACACCAAACTGGGCACTGCGCTTTATTATGGTCTTTATACGGACACCAATCAGTTTGCAGAGATTTTCAATCCGCTGGATATGGATATGAGGGAGGCAGTGCCTTGTGAACGTTCTTTGGTACAGTTGTTCCGCAATTCCAATCTGTCGTTGCACGAACTGGAAATTGCCGGAGTTGCCTTAATTCGACATATTTATAATGATGATTATGGGTATGCGATTATCAAAGCCCAGCCATGTGACCCGAATATTTTGGGACTTATCAGTGATTTTCTGTTACAGGTAGCAGAAGTGTACACTTGTGTTGTTTACAACGAAACAGAAGATGGTTACAAATTTTCAGTCAGAAGCTGTGTGAAAGAAGTACAAGCAAATGAGTTAGCAGTATTTCTGGCAGAGGGAGTTGGTTCTGGCGGCGGTCATCATGAGAAGGCAGGCGGCTTTATTAACAAAACATTGTACGAAGAAGCGTATCCGACACTCCACTCAGAAGCCTTTTTCAGCGAAAGGCTGAATGATTATTTTGATAATTGTCAGATTATTGTAGCGAAAGAGTACGAGATTGATATCACGAATATGCAGTCTTATGTGAAAAAGAAGATACCCCTCGGTTTCGTACAGGCAACCGATGTCCTACCGGCAGGAACTCCGATTACCATTCGTACTTTAGAAGGGGATATTGACATGGTGGTAGAGCCGGATTTGGTTATTATGATTGGAGTAAAAGGAGAGGTTTATCCCAATCGCTGGAGCAAGTTCGAAAAATCCTATGAAATGACGGAGGAACCCTACAACACAGCCGATTGTGCGGTAAAAACACTTTATCAGCCAACCATTCATAACCGAACCAACGGTTCAGTACTGTACCTTGCAGACTATGCCAGAGTTTGTATGGCAAACGGTGGAACACATATTCATGCAGAAAAATTAACCAAACGGGTCAAAGTGTTTACTGCATGGGATGAAGAAAAGTATATGTTGGGAAAACCGGGAGATTATCTGGCTGTCAGGTGTGATGACCGGCATGATATTTACGTTGTGGAGGGGGATGTTTTTTTCAAAACATATTCTTCCAACTAATTCAACTTTTTACTTTATATTTTGAAATGGCTATGTTAATATAGTAATAATGGACGATAGAATAGGCTCAAGGAGGCAGAAATAAGAAGGATGAGCGAGAACGAAAAAGTAGTAGCGACAGAAGAAAAAGAAGTCGTTTCCAAGAACTTTATTGAACAGATTATTGAGAAAGATTTGGCAGAGGGAGTGTATGATACCGTACACACCAGATTCCCACCAGAACCGAATGGATATCTTCATATCGGGCATGCCAAAAGTATTCTTTTAAATTATGGACTTGCACAGCAGTATGGCGGCAAGTTTAATATGCGTTTTGA
>CAYVUF010000021.1:0-17094 GCA_964454605.1 uncultured Bacteroides sp. | reverse complement strand
CCCATTCATAATCTATAAAATATAATTTATTTTTTGATACAATTATATTTTCTCCGATACAATCAAAATTCGTAATTTTTAACGCCCAATTCCCTAGCAAGCACTCAGCATCTCCAAAAATTTTCTGAAATTCTTCACTATTATCGAATTCGGTCAAATTATCTGTTTTTCCAACTAACAATTGTTTCCACTCATCTAATACTGCTGTCCAGTTTTCTATACTTTCGTCCTGTAATAAGCGCTCCCTCTCTCTCTCTGTATAACTTTCTCCCTCTATGAAAGGAAACGCAATTCCCTCCTCTGTCAATTGACATGGAACTACTTTATCTTTCTGAACCTTGCTTAGCAACAAGAAATTATAATACATCCTTTCTATATGTTCGTTACCTTCTTCATATACAGCTTGCTTTGTTACGTATTTTTCCATATCATCGGACTGTATAATACATGTATAAATTTGAAATTCTTTTCTTCTTTGCTCCGTACTCTTACAAAATATCCGCTTCATAATCAATCACCATTCCTAAGTTCCACTAAAAATGAATTTGAAAAAAGTTTAAATTCCTCCTTCATTATCAAACTATTAAACGCTTTTTTTTCATCAAATATCTGTATTCTTGATGAACTATAATTTGTTCCCACTTCTTTTAAATTCCCCTTATCGGGCAAATAATTATCTGAATAAATCACATGCGGAAATTTGTAATCCGGATATGGGTAATAAAACGTATAATCACAAAATCCAACTCTATGAAACAGTTCAACCAACCCATGATATGAAAATGTTTTAATTCCATTTTTCAAAGGATATCCTTCTATCCCGATAAATTCTCGCCCATAATGGTCTTCTTTACACCCCGACAAATACTTCATACCCAATCGGTTTTCAATTGCAACAAAAAGTTTCCCATTATTCTTTAACTTTCCCTTAACATTCCGCAAAAATGATTCATATGGATTATCAGCATGTATGTAATATCCTGCATACTCTAATACCCCTATTAGCGTAATAATATCATATTTTTCTGTCAACGAAATATCTTCATAATTACCTACATGAATAGTAATATTATTGAATTTCTTATTTCTATAAGCATTTATCATCGAACGTCTTTTTGATAATTCTATGCATTCTACTTGTTTTGCCTTCTTAGCCAATGCGCCCGTTATTGCTCCACATCCCGAACCAATCTCCAATACTGTATCCTGCGCCATTATATTCATAGGCAAAGTAATCATTTCTCTTTCTTTTGACAAATGATAAAAAATTTCAAAACGGTTACTGTTATTGATGGATGTATCATAATCTTCTTCACTTTGTACAATGTTCAAAATCACATCCTCAATATCCCCATCCGAATACATATCATTTCCATGATAATTACTCAAATCCATTTTTACATTTCCTAATATTTTGCAATAATCTTCGCCTTTCATCTGATTCCTTTCCTCGAGTTGCTATATATTTCCAACACGTTCTAATAATGTTTTCTCAAACTCGGACAATGTCATATATCTTTCTTTGGGCACTTCCTGCAATTCTAATTGTTCTATCATCTCCTGCTCATAATCTTTCGATGCTATCAATATCATATATGACTTTGAAATTGCTGCATCAAGTGAAATAATCTGTTTATTCAATAGCGTTTTTCCTTGCTTTGATACATTACTATCTATCCAAACCTCAAAATTGATAGAAAGACATTTCAATAAATCCAAACACAGTATTCCATATAAACCAGTCCCCCATATTGCTATTTGATTTTGCAAAAAATCATGCTTTTTGTCATCCCCCAAATAGCTAGCTGCACATTTAACCCGACTTCTCCATAATTTTTCTTCGTAATTTTTTTGCAATTTTTCTAACATTTTTTCTTTATCAATGTCTGTTGCTTTCTCTATATAAAATTTGGCAATCTCTATGGACTCATTCAAACTTAATCTTTCATTCTGTTGACTATATCCACCACTGCGAAAATATGTCAAGATATGCGGAATAAATTTTATTCTAATCCCCGCTAGATATAGTCGTAACATTAATTCATAATCGGCTGCACTTTTATATTTTTCATCAAAACACCCATATTTAAGATATACATCTCTTTTTAAAAAAACTGTAGGATGAGCGATACTCATCCCAATATACAAATCTGCCAAATTACGTTCAGCAATAATCTTATACTGTTCCTCACCATATATCATTGCCATCTTGCCATGAACCATCTCACAATCGTACTTCTCAAATGCTTCTACTACACGCTCAACAGCATCCTCCGCATACCAATCGTCACTATTTAATATACCAATAATCTCGCCTGTTGCCCTCACAATCCCCTTATTCATAGCATAATAAATCCCATCATCCAACTCACTACTATAAAATGCCAACTGATGTTGATACTTTTCTATTATCTGACATGTTCCATCCGTAGACTGTCCATCAATAATAATATACTCAATATCGTCATATGACTGATTGAGTACACTCTGCACTGCTTGTTCAATTGTACCAGCACTATTTTTGCATACTGTAATAATCGAAACCTTCACTACCGCACCCCTTCTACCTATCTACATCAGTTTTTTTCTAAAAAAGAATATTTCAAACTATATATCATACAAAATATCTTCTAAAGAAATAATCGGGCATTCAACTTTCTCACTTAATTTTTCTTCAATTTCATCGTAAAATGTGATAGATGTGACAATAACAGCATCTACTTTCTCAAGAAAATCCTCAGGTGAAACAAGATTAATGCTGGCATAAATATTATCAGCCTTTCTATCAATGCCATATTTAATTTTGATATCACTTCCTACTAATTCATCTACAAGCGTTTCTCCTGCATAGCTCATACCATATATGGCAATCTCTCTATAACCTTTCTTTTCAAAATAATCTGCTAAATTTTTGCCTTCCTGTTTGACTTTCACCCACTGATTCATCATTAGAAATAAAGCTAGATGTTTATCTGACATTTGCTTATTTTCACCAATCTGCTTTCCAATTTTCTTGCTAGTCCCCACTGTTCCTACCACTATTCCTACCACTGTTCCTACTAATAACGATAAAACTCTTCTAACTCTTTTTTTCATTTTCTCTTCCTCCTGCTAGTTATATACGTATCTTACATCACTTCAATATTCTTTACATTGCTGCTCTATCTGTTATTTCTGTATCCTAATTCATCCTTTTTGCTCTAATTATCCCTTTTCTTAAAATAGGTGTTCTCACAGAAATTTGATTTTCAGGAAACCACATATAACCTTTGGAACCTTCTGCTAAATATCCTTTTTGTTTAACATACTTTTCAATTGCATCATATGCAAACTCTTGATGATATGTACAGATAAAACATTGCAAATTGACAGAAACGGAAAGAACATTTTCGCCACCTTTTAATGCATATAATTCCTCACCCTCTATATCCATTTTCAATATATCAACGCTTTCCTTCACTATGCTATCAATAGTAGTTGTTGTCATACTCTCATAATCTGATAACGCTTTTTCAATAATTATTACACGATCTGCGTATGGCTCAAATGTATACCTTAATGCTTCCACCCATCTTTCATCCAGTTCAAAAATATATACTTTTTTTATCCTTTCTATTAGTGTCAAGGTAAAATTACCTTCTGCTGCTCCCGCATCCACAACAACCAGATTATCTCCTAACATTTCATCATTTAAAATATATCGATGTGGCGACTCCATATCTTGTTCCATACAAAGCCACGTAAAATACTGCTCCACTCTTTTCTCAGAATGAAATACTCTAGAAAAATACATCTTCTTTCCACGATACATTGCAAAATATAAGTCTTTTTCCGCATCATATTCTATTTTACATTTCATATTCTCCGTTTTCAATCTTCTTTTCATAGTCTGAAACTAAACTCTGCAATTCTTCCTTTTCATCAGCTAACGTTTGCACAGCACTATCATCAAGTACAACCTCCTGACCATTCACAAGCACTGTAACATTAACATTATCTTGTCCCCATTTTACATTAATAACAGCTACTATAATTGCTCCCACTACCGTAATCATCGTAGCTGCCAAAGTTATCTTATGTTTTATCTTCATACCCTCATCCTCCCTCGTCTATTGTCGGTGTTATAACTGACTCTTTTTTAACTTATTCAAATTCTTCTCAATCAAAGTACTCTAAGATATATCTACTATTCAAGTATCTACACTTCGTACAAAATATCTTCTAATGAAATAATGGGACAGTCCATCTTCTCACTTAATTGTTCTTCAATCTCGTCAAAGAATGTAATAGACGTAACCACAATGGCATCTACTTCATCAAGAGAATCATCTGGGGAAACAATATCGATATCTGCATAAATATTATCAGCCTTTCTGTCAATTCCGTATCTAATTTTGATATTACTTCCTTCTAACTCTTCTACCAGTCTTTCTCCGGCATAACTCATTCCATAGATTGCAATTTCCCTATAACCTTCTTTTTCAAAATAGGAAACCAGATTTTTACCTTCCTGTTTTACCTGTACCTACTGCACCTACTGCTGATCCTGCTAATAATGATAACACTCCAATAACACCTTTGTTCATTTTCATTTCTCCTTGTTCTTTACTAATGATTTGTCTGTCTTAAATAAGCTTGATATCTTTCATACACATCAAATACTTCACAGTGCCTTACATAATCTTTCTGTTCTTTCTTCAAAGTGCCTCATTACACCTGAATCCAATCCTTCAGAATAATATTTGTTTTTCAATGCTTTGGACAAATAAATATTTTGTCGAAACGTGAATTGATATATGGTGACCAATAACTAAAGGTAATGTTTGCAATAATATTATTCTTACAATACTTCATAATCGGCAAATCTCATATCTTTAATATACACTCTCTTACCTTGAATCTCTGTATTAATCTTCACTTGTTCAATATCATCTTAACAGATAATATTAGTTAGCGAATCTAACCTTGCCTCCATGTACTTCAATGCCTTCGGATTGTATTCTTTGCAACTAATAACTCGGTTTATCTTTAGGAAATCACCTCTGCGTACATAAACACTCACCGTATTTTCATCCCGCAATATCTTCTTTAATACAACCGGAATCTTTATTTTATCTTTTAATCGAAATTCACGTTATAAAACCATTTTGAAAAAACATAATAATCTAGCTTTTCATCACAATATTTCCAAGACCGCACTCCCAATTTAACTATATCATATACTCTCTCTGTTATAGTTCCAGAATTGGTTAAATAATCCTCCCTCGCAATATCGTGGAGTCTGCGTTTTGTAAGGAAATACACAAATGATTTAATCCGTACCCTCTATGACCATTCTTTTTGCTTCAGTAATTATTTTCCTTGCGAGTAACTACATCCTCATTATTAATAAAACACATATCGCAATATACCGATTTCCTAATATCTATTTGCATTCTTCTAGCAAACACATATTGAAACGTCTTATTGCCCAGCCATCGGATAATTTAATAATATTCATTTTCTCCTCCACAATATCGGCAAACACTATTATACATCTTCTCCATTCGCTCACAATATCTAGTTATATTCAAGTTCTCAATTCGTTTCTTTGCATTTCTTGATATCATTTCCTTCCTTTCTGGTTCTAAGTTCATTACTACTCTAATTTTTTCTTTTAAACTTTCCGCATCACCAATACATGATAAATACCCATTATAACCATCTGTAATAAATTGTTCCAGACTACTTCCATCTGTACCTATCACTATTTTCCCTAATGACATTGCTTCCGCGCAAGCATTCGGAAAATTATCCATTAATGAAGGCATCAGAACCATATCAGCTCTCTTTACAATCGGCCACAAGTCTGCTTTGGATAGATTTCCACAAAATATCAACCGATTCTGATATTCTTTTGCTGCTTCTAATAAATCTTCTCTCTTGATTTTATTGGTATCTAAGCTTCCCGCAAATACAAAATAAAATTCTTTATATTCCTTTAAAACATCATATAAAATATCTCTTATTACATAGATTCCTTTATCAACAGAAATTCTCCCAAAAAAAAGAAAATATTTCTTTTCTCCCACTTTCTTTTTCCACACCAGTTCATTATCCGGCAAATCTTCTTGAATATATGGTGTTTCTATCGTATATACCTTACGTCTAATGTCTGCCCCTACCCTTTGTGCCATCACTCTACTTGGAGCATATATAGCATTCATTCTTGTCATAGCCATGCGCTCTATCAATGTTAATATACTCTTCCTTCGTCTAGAATAGTTACTCTCTAGCTGTACTTTTGTATAAGACGATATTCTCATAACTGCCGGAATTGTTTTTTTGTGTAATAAGCCAATGCCAAACCAACCTGTATATTGTATAATATCTATCTTTTCTTCGGCACAAAATTCTTTTATTCTTCTTTCAATCAATATTTCACGTTTCAATACTTGATAAATCATTTCTAAATCAGAAGTTCTATTAATTCCATGCTCTGCACTAATCGATACTACTGGAATGCCTTTATACTCCCATTTTCGGTTCCTGTTAGAAACTGCTAATACATAAACGTTATGTCCTTGCTCCTGCATTCCCTTTGCATTCACATAAACAGCCTTTGCCATCCCTCCAAAACTCTCATCTCTTTCATGTTGTGCGAACCATCCAGTAACATATAAAATATTCATAGACACTCTATCCTTTTAATATTAATCATTTGGGAAATATGGATTGTACAACTACTAAAGGACATTACCTATTGCCCCTTTATTCTTTACTTTTAAGAAGTCCATCCCCATCATCCTATTTTTTCTAAATACTCTTTTGCCTTATTATGTTGGTTTGATGTCAATCGCTGGCATTGTTCAAAATACATTTTTGCTTTCTCATAATTATTCATTTGATAATAACAAAAAGCAAGCCAGTACGTTGCAGATACTTTAAAATATTCTGTATCTCCTAATGTTTTTTCATATGTATCATCTTTTATTAATTCAAAATACTTTTGTAAATATTCAACCGATTCTGCGAATTCTTCTTTAACATTAATTAAATACCTACCCCAAAAGTAACAGTATAATGCATCATCTTTAAAATCCTCAGCATCACACGTGTGTATTAAATTTTTTGCATTTAATTCTTTTAAGTAATACTCACGATTAATTTTGTCTTTTATCAATAAATCTTTTTGTTCCAGTATTGTTTGACTGATTCTATTTGTGATTTCAGTTTTCAATTGCTGATACTCTTGTGCTGTAATTATTCTCTTGGTTCTAAAATATTCTCTCAATTGATTTTCAATATCAGAAAAATTTAAAAATTCCATCCTTAATACATAGACTTCATACATATCAAATAGTGCTTTTAAATATCTGAAAGACTTCACTTCTTCAAAAGAAATATCAGACTCACCATCAACAGAAGGATATCTTCCTATTGAAAGATAATCTTGATATATCTTTTCCATCGTATCCACAATTTTCACAGAAGCATTTCTTTTGTCCAAGCCCATCTCTATCATGTGCTCTTTATTAAATTTCCTACCTTGTGGAATATAATTACAAATGTCTTTATAATTAACACGTAAACCGCTACGTTGTTCTATGCTTTTTAGTCTTTTTAACCTCTCTTCACTATGAGTAACCGTAGTTTCTGATGGAATGTCTGCTGCAATCAATCCCGGCTTATCATAACGTGCTATATCTAAATAACTGGTTGTCAAATCCGGCGTAATAATCAATGCACTTTCCTTAACTAATTCTTCCAAATCCTCATGTTTGTATAAACAATGTAAATTGGATGGCATATTACTATTCGTAACTTCGTTAATACAGTCATACAAATGCACTGTATTACGATGTGTTACATTCTTATCACCTGGCAAAAATCTAGGTTTTATGATTACTTCATACTCAGGAAATTTCTTCGCTATATCAACCAGCATTTTTGCTTCTTCCATTTTCCCCATTTTTCCATACGGAAAATGCCCTGCATCAATAAACAATATTTGTTTCTTATTTATTTCATCATTATCTGTATAATCACTATCAAATTTAGGGTTTCCAACAACCATACCTGGTTTGCTTTTTAATTCATTATTGATATCTATGGGATAATAATGTTCTTGCAGATGAATACTAAAATCTCTCTGCGTAAATGTATAATCACCATAATTTACCATCTCATCCATAAATGCTGTAGAAAAAGAAAAAACATATTTATTTATATCAAATATCTGTGGTATTATTCTTACTCCTGTTGCAGAATAAACGAAATCATATTGTTCAATATTTTTCACTTCAGATATGTTTTGTATAGAAATTTGCAAATCATCAAACATTCGTAAATGATTGTGACTCATAAATACAGCGTAACAATCTATTGTATAATTTCTTTTCAACATTTCTTTCACAACATGATATGTTGGAATATTATATACATCTTTGTGTAAAATCACCATAACTTTCACTTCAAATTTACCCCCATAAATAACATATAACCTATGCTCTTACTTTAGCCTCTGCAATAAGAGAATATCCTTTTCCCATATCACTTATGGCTTTTTTATATTCTTCATTAATAAATTCTATCCTTGCATCCGGCAAATACATTTGATTATATTTCGTAAACGGCGCACCATTTCTTATCCAATTAATATGATTTTCAATCGAATATATTTCTTTTGTGTACACATTTTCTACCCTATAACCTGCTTTTTCTAAAACACTTTCAATCGTTTCTTTCGTAAAATAGGAAACGTGTTCATACAAATAGAAAAATTCTTTATATTCCGGTGATAATTCACACAAAAATGAATTCAAATTCGGTACTTCTATGATTAGTTCACCATTTTCCGCTAAAAGCGGCTTTAGATTTCTTAGATATTTTACAGGTTCATTAATATGCTCCAGCAAATGAAGTGCCATAACCAAATCATATTTTTTTATCATATCACTCGGTATTTCTTCTGACAGAAAATTAATGGTATGTACAGTTCCTCCCACGTAATTGTCCAGTCTGTACTTTCCAATTTCAACACCTTCTATGTTGAAAATTTTTTTCTCACGTTTATTTAATGCTTCTTCAAAAAATCCATAACCACTTCCTAAATTCAGAACGTTTTTATGCTGCTGTAACTTTTCCCAGTACATATCTGCATGTATTTGGGTCCATTCTACAAATTTTGTTCTCATTGCCTCCATATCAGATGCTTGTGTCATCGTATGAACCGTTTTATCTTCGTCATATTCTTCCTGTAATTCACTTTCTGATAAAAGCGGATACATCTGACGATGACCGCAAACCTTACAATCCACTATGGAACACTCTTTTCTATCTCTCGGTTTATGTGATGTTTCCATCATCTGAGTGGCTCCACAAATAATACACTTAAACATACTAGTTTCTCCTCTTGCTATTTTATACGCAATATCTTTATTCCAAATTTCAAATAGTTTGCTGCTCTACTATCCACTCAATGAAATCTCTTACTGCACCACTACCACCATTTTTATTACTAATATAATCGGCTATACTTATCACATCACATATTGCATCAGCAGGAGCCCCAACAAGACCACCCGACTCCTTGACAGCTTTCATACAATCAATATCTAAAATATCATCACCAATATATGCAATACTATTCCATTGATAATCAGTGCAATTGTTTTCATTAAATACATCTAATATTTTCTGCAATTGCTTCTTCTTATCACGTACACCCTGATATACATATTTAATGTCCAGTTCTTCACATCTATTAGCAACAATTTCACTTTCACGACCGGTTATAATGATAGGAATTATGCCTTGTTTAGGTAATATCTCTTTAATTCCGCATCCATCTTTTACATCAAATGCTTTCATGAGTTCACCATGTTCACCTATATATACTTTTCCATCCGTAAGGGTTCCATCCACATCCATAATTAAAAATTTTATCATCATTTTTCCCATTTTCGTAATATATAATTCCTATAGATTTAAAATTTCACCAACCTGACGTATGACAGCCTCGTCTAATCGTGGTCTTATTTCACCTGTTTCCCAGTTAATCTTTGGAATCAATCTGCTGTCTTCTGGAATATAAATATTCACCAAACATGGCATATCATCTGTCAGCCAATCTTTATAATTTGCCAACATCTCATAAGAGTCCATCGTTGCTGCTTTTATACCATATGCAAGTGCAATTTTTTCAAAATCAGGAACAGAATATCCACTTTCTAGAGTTGTCTGTGCAAATCGGGAATTGTATCCAACATGCTGTACTTCACTTATTTTACCA
Source organism: uncultured Bacteroides sp. (assembly GCA_964454605.1). Lineage (GTDB taxonomy): Bacteria > Bacillota > Clostridia > Lachnospirales > Lachnospiraceae > UBA3282. The sequence goes on along the minus strand of CAYVUF010000021.1, from coordinate 6,821 downwards.
AGAGCATGATTATTTAGAACTAAAATTTTTATTGGCAGATTTTCTCTTTTCACTGTTTCCAATTCTTGAATATTCATTTGTAATCCACCATCTCCAGTAATACAAAATACTGTTTTTCTATCATTTGCGATAGAAGCACCAATTGCAAATGGCAAAGCGCATCCCATAGAACCATATCCACCTCCAATAAAGATACGACCGGTATTCCCTTTTAAAATCAAGGACTGTGCACACCAACATTCGTTCTGACCTACATCCACCGCAACAACCGGATTTATCGGCAACAAAGCGGATATCTCTTCAACGGCTAAATTACCGATTTCTCTATCATACTTTTCCAAAACCTTTTTAGCCTCTAAGCATCTGTTCCACCATTCTTCATAATTACCAATATTCTCTGATAAGAGCTTTTGCATAAATTTCTTCGCATCCATTAAATATTTTTCTTCATCTGGCTTAATATCACGGCTTAATTCATACTGGTCAACATCTGCACGAATAAGCTTCGCCTTAGGTGCAAATCTCTCTGGCTCATGTCCTATCTGACGTAATCCTAAACGTGCACCAATCGAAATCACTAAATCACATTCTTCCAAAATCATGTTGGCAACCCGATTACCATATGTCCCAATAAATCCTATCTTTATATCGTCCTGTGCTAAATCCACAGCATTCATCGTTGTAAGTACCGGAATATTTGTCTTTTTTGCAAACGCAAGAATCAGTTCCGCAGCACCTGCAAATCGTGCACCGTTACCGACCAGTAATACAGGTTTTTTGGATGTTAAACGGAAAATCAATTAAGACACCTCCTTTTCGCCCCAATAAAGCCATATTATACGCACGAGATATAATCTCCGGAAACTCCTCTGCATTATTGGGCGTTACTGAATATTTTGTAATATTTCGTGTCATGGAAACAATATCCATTTCCTGAAATCCAATTTGACGAATTCCCGAAAATCCTCTCATCTCATTTGTTGGTACATTACCACATATTCCCATCAACGGAACACCATCAAACCATGCATCTGCCAGCCCCCCCAGTGCATTGACAGCTCCTGGTCCTGATGTTGTAAAATACACCCCAAGCTTTCCACTCATACGCGCATAACCATTTGCAGCAAAAGCACAACCTTGTTCATTGTAACATACATGCACATTCATCTCTTTTCTTCTATTCAAGGCATCCATGAAGGGAACAATATACCCACCTGCATATCCAAAAATATCCTTAATCTCATTTCTAATCAGAAAATCAACTAAATATTCCGAACAATTCATTTAATCACTTCCTCTCATTCCTATATGTATCATATGCTCTTTGAAGCAACGCAAAATCATTTTTAGAATAATTAGAACCGTATCGTTTCCTTTTTTCAATATCCATACTATGGAGCAATTCATACATTTCTTTATAAGAGCAATTTGCATTTTTCTGTAAATAATACACATTGTCTACATGCGAACTACTAGTTCCACAAATAAACATTGGCATATCATATCCCCAACATATATTCTGTTTTAGAGGCATAATATACTTTTCAATCGTATCTAAGAGAACAGCCAAATCATAATTTTTACCATATCTTGTATTCAAAAAATCTACAATTGCCTCTGTACACGCGTTTCCTGCGCCTCTCCCCATTCCAAAGAGTGCGCCGTCAATCGCCACATCTCTATCGGTCTCTGCTGCCATTGTTATCAATTCTTCAGCAAGTGCACAAGACAAATGCAAATTGTTATGTGAATGAAGCCCTATTTTGATACCCCTATCCAACAAATCGTCCACCTGTTTAAAAATTCTGAATAAATCATCTAAATGCATGGCTCCAAAAGTATCTACAATTGCAAAAGCCTCCGGTCTAATTTCATTTGTCGCCAATATCAATTCTTTTCTTTCCTCGTTAGTATATCCCGGGGCATCCATCGGCTGCACAAAAACATGATATCCCTTCTTTTTGGCTGCTTCACAAAATTTGATTGCTTCTTTCCATTCATGCTTTGCAAACGAAATACGGAGGCTTTCAAACGACTTTCCATCACATTCATCAAGATGCTCAATAGAATATCTGCTATTATCACAAAAGCCTACAAATTCTGTATTACCTTTGAATGAAGGAACATATTTTCGTACATCCTTAGAATCACGATACACAATTGATTCACCATTCGTTTGAATTTGTAAGAAACCGGTTTCAACATAATCAATTCCTGCACGCACCAGTCCATCGATTACACCATGTATAAATTCTGGTGAAAAGTTTTTCCCCATCAAATATCCGCCATCTCTAATTGTGCAATCTGAAATCTGAACACTCATTTTTCGACCTCCTTTGTATTGCAGTATTGATATAGTGCCTGTGCAACACTCATATCATATTCCGTATCTATATCGCAGCTTTCCATCGGTTCCACCTCGACAAGACAAGGTGAAATTCCAATCCTTCTGTTATATTTTTCAAATACCTCTCGTGGAAATACAAAAGCACCTGACGTTTCCACGTAAATAGGATTTAACTCCTGCGTTCTAGGAAAATGATTTGGATCAAAATTCAAAGGTTTTCCATTTTCCCACATAAAGGTCTGCATCTTTTCAACCGTAAATGCCGAATCATATATTTCTGTATTGATGACACTTTCTATGCATCGATCTATACTTTCTGTTGTAGTAAAAGGAGCTGTTGCATGAGAAACAACATAGTAGTCTGCTCCTACTTCTTTCATAAATTCTCTAATTATATCATTACAATTAGACGTATCCGAATCCAAAAATGCAGGCCTTTTCAGAAACTTCACTCCATCAATCAAATAATTCCTAATTTTTTCATCACTACAATATACATATACTTCATGAATTAACGTACTACGCACCAAAGCTTCCAATATGAATCGAATCAATGGTTTTCCGTCATAAAAAGTACGTAAATTTTTTTCTTTTACTCGTTCACTATTCAATTTTATCGGTACCATTGCAACAATTTTCATCATTACTTTTCACCTTTCATTTTAGATTTTTTCGGATATTCTTCATTCATTTTTTTATAAATTTCTTTGTATTTCTTAAAATATCTTTGTTCAATCCCTTATATCTTTCTCTCAGTACTACATAGTTTATTTCACTGTATCAGTGTTCATCATTGTACCATTCGATCAATTGCTTCACCCATAGCCTTATCTTTGTTAGTATCACATATTCTATCTATTTACATTCACACACATACTCTATATATTTTTCTACATACTCCTCATTTGATAGTTTTTCCCCTTCAAACAATATATGCCCTGGTTTAACTTTTCTTTTCATATAAATTTCTTCATTTAACTTCAATGCTTTTAAAACACTAGGATAGATAATTTCTTCGTTTGCATCTAATCTTAGAAATTTTTGATGGATATATTTATCCAAGTTATTGTTCTCTATGTCCAATGCACTCAATAATCTACGAGCCAATTCCAACATGATTTCAGGTATAGGATGTGTAAATGAATAATGCGTCACTTTATGTTTTGCAGTTCTCCTTATATAATCTACAATTTTCACATCACACTTTGCTTCTTCCCTTTCAAGTAAAGCTAATTCATTTTCAAAAAATTGGATGCATCTCTCTTTATCATAAAAATCATCATCCAAAATAATTTTCTTTATCTCTTCTATACTTTTTCCTTGTTTATACAAGCGATTAATATTTTTATCTCCCCACGCAAAATATTGTTTTATAGGAATTCCTTTTTCATCTTGGCTACTATTCCTATTTTCAGCTTGTTGTGGGAAATAACCTTTAAATGCTGCACTCGAAATTCTAATTACTGTACAACCTCTTTTTAACTTTTTACTGACCTCAACTAGACTTGGAAAATTTCCCCGCACGCTTATTGCCTTACTTATCATTCCACAAATAAACACATCACTCATTTGCCAAATAACATCCTCTTTCAGCACATGATAGTTTTTATCTTTCATTGAATTCAGATTTGGTATATCCAACAACATATATTTTGACTGAAACTCATAATTACCTTTCAGTATAGTTTTGTATACACTCATATGACACAATCCATATGTTGTACAAATATATCTTCCTTGCGCAAAACTCTTTATTGCTTGCTCTCTTTCTTCATTTGACTGTATAAATGCTAGAAACCCCATGTCCAGCACCACTATCTTATTATCTTGTGTAATATATGTATATGGGAAAATATTTTCAAACATTTTGTAACCATATTCACTTATTGCTTGTCTAACAACACTTTCCCATTCACAAACTGCTATTACAACCTTTCGTTGTTTATCATTCAAAACACATGGATGAAACACTCTGTAGCCTTCAAAATACTTTTCTTCCTGTGGTTTTATGCTGCTATCTACACAAAACTCTATCTTGTAAATGTCCTTATACTGCTCTACAAATTTCTTACCTTGTTGTCCACATCCCCAGACAACAATTGTTTCACCTTTATCTAAGAAATACATACATATCTGCTCCCTATTTTAGGCTCTTTACCAATTCAATAATTGTTTTTATAGAATAAAAATCATCCAAATTTACCCTTTCTTCCGGTATCAATACCTTTAATTGTTCTTCCATTTCTTCAATAAACATCATAAGTGACAACGAATCTAAAATTCCTTCACCAAGTAAATCCGTATTAATATCAAATTCGTCAAAAGGGTTAATTTTTTGTATTATTTCTGATAATATCTGTTCCATTTGCCTTCTCCTTCAAGTACACTCTATCTATTTTTCCATTTACGTTAAGTGGCATATCTTCCACTATATAAATTTCTGATGGTAACATATATCTTGGAATTTTTTCTTTCATTGCACGATATATAGTCTTTTCATCCATCATCTTCTCAACTTCCACAGTTGTATAAAGCACTATCTTATTTTTCTTTTCTGCCAAAACAGCACATACTCTCTTTATTCCATCTACAGAAATAGCTGCATTTTCAATTTCTCCTAGCTCAATCCTATGCCCCTGATACTTTATCTGATTATCCTTACGACCAATATAAATAATATTTCCAGTCTCATCTATTTTACCAATATCACCAGTTCGATATACAATGTCATAATAATCGTTATGTAATGGGTTCTGTATAAAAGCATTTTTGCTCTTTTCTCCATCTTTGTAATACCCTTTTGCCACACCTATTCCACGTACCATAATTTCGCCACATTCATTTACTGTAGCTCTTTTGCAATTTTCATTCACTATCAATATTTCTGTATTTTCACATGCCTTACCGATTGGAACACATTCATCATCATTATATATTCTGTCTAATATAAAATACGAACATACATCTGTAATTTCAGTGGGCCCATATAAATTAGCAAATACCGTATTTTTAAACGTTTTCATCCATTTTGACAATTGTTTTGCAGGCATAACCTCTCCGCAAAACAATATCTGTTTCAATTCTGGCAATTTTATATCATCAAGCAACACACCCGAATCCGCCACCCCTATAAGAGCCGATGGAACCCAAAAGATAGTATTTATCCGCTTTTCGGTCAAATATTTCATCAGTTGATGTGGAAAAGAAAACATCTTCTCTTCAATAAAATAAACTGTCGCTCCATTCTTCATACAAGAATATATATCCAAAATAGAATTATCAAAATATAAAGGTGCTTGATTCCCAAAAATCGTATCTTCATCAAAATCAAACTTCCTTTTTAGCCACTCTGTATAATCAATTACTCCCGCGTGACTTACTGTGACTCCTTTCGGTGTACCTGTTGAACCAGATGTAAATAAAACATATACAGGATCTATATTCAGCACTTTTTTAAACTGTTGCTCTATAATCGTTTCATTTATCTCATTTTGCATGCAATTCTCATACATAATTGCGTTTTCATAATCTGTTTCTATTTCTGATATAAGCATGACAGGAGTCAATTTTTCCATTATAAGATTTACTCTCGACTTTGGCATAGATAAATCTATGGGCGAATAATAATTTCCACTATATACAATTCCCATAAAGGCTGCTATGCATTCTTTGCTCTTACGCATCATGACCGCAATAGGCTTGTTAACTATTCCATTCGTTTTTGATATAATGTCCATTGCTATTTTCTTTGCCATACAATCCAATTCAGCAAATGTCATACTTCCTCTAGAATCTACTAATGCCACTTTATTAGGAAATTTTTCTGCCGATTTTTTTAAATATTCAATTACATTATTCATTTTTCTACTTCTTTCCTGTTTTTTAAAACAATATTCGGAGATACATAAAAATCATTCTTTTCTGCCTTAAAATTTGATTTTTCGACTACATACTCATATGAATCCCACATATATTCTTTTCCCATTTCCATCATTTTGGGTTGACCTAAAAGTTTCAATTTCCCATAATCCATTGCTCTAAGGAAAGCATACTTCTTCTTTTGATCCCACCCTATATCTAAATATCCACCATTTGGTACATCTTTTGCTTTGTGGTATCTTGCTTTAACATCATCTTGCCTATATGCTATTATTTTCTCATTCAATAAAAGAGGACATATTTCTTGATATGCTTCTATTCCTTTTTCATTTTGCTCTATCATTAATTTCAGTGACGTGTAACTTATGTCAAGCTCAATTTCCTTTTGTAGCAAAATCTCTCCACTGTCTACTCTTTCTCTAACTAAATGCCATGTAATTCCTGTTTTTTCATCCTGCTCATATATCGACCATGCCTCCGAATTTCGTCCTGGATGAAATGGCAAAAGCGCCGGATGATAATTAATCATCATCAAATTATCCAACTCAAAAAAACGTTTATCAAATATATATGTGTTAAATGCACTTACCAATAA